>NZ_BAAABL010000057.1:0-20150 GCF_039520965.1 Halarchaeum salinum | reverse complement strand
CCACGACCAGTTCGATCTGATTTATCGACATCAGACGAGATTACGCGGCTGTCGATGTGATCGACTGAGAATACGACGCTCTTCCCAAGTTCGATGCCAGCGGTCATCGCGGCAGTCATAATGGCCGCGAGTTTGTAGTCGACTTGGCCGTGGTCGCGGTGGCGCAATGCGCCGATGACGCTCGTCCCGAAGACAAACGCAAGCCCACTGCCGACGGCGACTGTCGATGGGTACCCGAGTACGAGCAGTGCGGGTGTCACGAGGAATGATCCGCCCATCCCAAAGAACCCAAAGAGGGTTCCGATCAGCAGGCCGAACCCGACGAACACGCCGACCATCAGCAGACTCAGTCCCAAGAGCTCCATCGTCAGTCACCTCTTACAGTGGTGAGGATGGTTGACTGGGCGAGATGGCTTAGCGCTCCGTAGCCGACGTAGAGGGCGAGCGCTTCGGCGAGTACGACGCCGACTGTCCCCACCGCCTGCAGGGGGCCGCTGAGGGTTTCGAGACCGAGCATCTCAGACCACCAGGGTTTGTTCTTGTAGTTCCAATACTACACAATTCTGCTGGCGTGGGGATGCGGTGTGGATGTGTTGAAACATGGGATGATTAGTTGACGGTGTTCGCGAGGCGACTGCGGACGTAGCCTTGCGCGTACGCACCGATGAACATCCCTGCGATCGCCCAGAGGATGGGGAAGTTCCCGATACCGACACTCGCGTAGGCAGCGCCCGGGCAGATGCCGGAAAGGCCCCAGCCGACACCGAAGATCACGCCGCCGACGACGACGTTCCGATCGAATTCTTTGACGCGCCGCGTGTACTCGGTTGCGGTCAGTGGCGCGCGATCAAGGAAGGTCGTCGCGAGGAAGAACGCGAGTCCCGTCACGACGGCAGCGCCGCCCATCACGAAGAGGAGGCCGAAGTCCTCGAACTGGAGGAAGTCTAAGACGACTTCGGGGCGGGCCATCCCGCTGATGGCGAGCCCGAGCCCGAAGACGAGGCCACCGACGAAGATGGCGGGCAGGAACAGCGCGCTCTCGCGCTCGCTCATGGACTCACCCCGAGGGCGGCGACGAGCTGTGCAGTCCCGATCGCGAACGCCATGAACGTCGCGACGTTCACGAGCGACGTCTCGGAGAGCGAGCCGACGCCACAAACGCCGTGCCCGCTCGTACAACCCTTTCCGAGGCGCGTCCCGATTCCGACGAGGACGCCGCCACCGAGGAGCCGCCACCATTGGACGTCCGTCGTCCACGCACTGGGATCGGGCGCGAGGACGAATCCCCAGAGGGCAGCGCCGGCGATAATGCCGAGTGTGAAGACGACACGCCAGTCACGCGATTGGACGTACTTGTAACGGTTGAAGCGTTCGACGCCGGAGACGTAGGAGAGCGTCGACTCAAGGAACGTGCTCGCGCCCGCGATAATGCCCGTCGAGAGGTAGATGATGGTGGCGCCGAGGCCAACCAGCAATCCGCCCACGAGATAGGGGAGGATTCCTCTCGGGAAGAGACCCTCAAGCCCGGACGCGAGAAGTGGAGTGAACGCATCCATGATTAGTTCGTCATGGCGTCTTCACTCGCCGCGCAGTTGTTCGGCCCGAGTTCGAGCTCGAACGCTGTCTCGTCGTCGGGCGCCTGCTGGCCGAGGTTCGTCGCGATGATCTTCTCGTGATTCGCGGGTCGCGGTGGCATGTCGGTGACGATGTAGTCGATGAACGTCTCTTGGTCCATGGTGAGGGCGTCCATCGTGTCGACGAGCGTCCCGAGGTCGGCAGTGTAGGTGTCGTCGTCGTTCGGTGTCGTGGCATCCGAGTAGTGGGCGGGTGCGATGACCGCGTCGTCGTCGAAGCGCTCGATGAGGGCCTGCAGACTCTCGTAGAGAGTGCGTGCGGCGTCCCTTGCGGCCTCGGGGTCTTCGAGGTCGGGACGCGCGACGCTCTCCGTGAAGAGGCCGTCACCGGTGAAGAGGACGTTCCCGATGCGGTAGGTCGTCATCCCCGTCGTGTGCCCAGGCGTGTGGATCGCCTCGACGTCGACATCGCCGATATGGAGGGTTTCGCCGTCCGCGATCGTCTCGTACTCACGGTTGTAGTCGACGCCACGAGCATCGGCCGTTTCGGGAAGAACGGCCGTCGCGTCGACCTCCTCGGCGAGGGCTCGGATGCCGGAGATGTGGTCGGCGTGGACGTGCGTGTCGACGGCGTAGGTGAGGTCGGCGCCGAGCGCGCGGGCGTCCTGCACGTACTCCTCGGTGAACGCCCGCAGCGGGTCGATAACTGCGGCTTCACCGTCGGACACGACGAGATATGCGAGACAGCCCGAGGACGGCCGCCGGTACTGCGCGATGGTCGCATCACCGTCGGTGTCGAGTTCGACGCACTCGTAGATGCGCGCCCATCCCTTCATTCCGCGTTCGAGGTGCTCGACGTTGTACCCGTTGTCTTCAAGCGTTTTGGCGATCATCTCGCTGGAACCGCCCTTCGCGCAGAGCACCGTGATCCGCTGATCGTCGGGGAGTCGCTCATGGAGTTCTTCGGGAATGCCGTCGAGCAATTCGAAGTAGGGGTAGTTGACGCTCTCGACGCTCGCGCCGTCGATACGCCATTCCTCGTGGTCGCTCTCCGAGCGGACGTCGAGGAGGAAGACATCCTTGCCGGCGTCGATGCGTTCCTTCAGTCGCTCCGGCGTGACTTCCTCAACTGCGGCTTCGGTCGTCACGAATGCGTTGTCGCTCATCTCACTCCTCTGTATCGGCCGACCGCAAATAAGACTTTGCATAGTAGTACAATTACTACACAATACTCTATTTGCTATAATCTCATTATAGGCGCTTACACGACAGTAATAGGTTATCTGCGAGTTTGAGAGTGTGCAATAGGCGAACTACTACCGGTATGCTTTTCAGCGCAGCCCCAATATTGGGTGGTGAGGCCAATATCATGGTAGACTACGAAGTCACGGAGACGCTCGACGTGAAAGGACAGAACTGCCCGATGCCCGTCGTCAAGACGAAGCAAGCGACCGACAACCTCGACGAGGGCGACATCCTCGAAGTGCTCGCCACCGACCCCGGAAGCATGAGTGACCTCGGCGGCTGGGCCGAGACGACTGACGGCGTCGAACTTCTTGACCAGACGGACGGCGAGGACGTCTACACGCACTACGTGCGGAAGACGGAATGATCTAACAATGAGTACTGGCACACCATCTCCCGACGATGAGACTGACCCCAGTCGCGCAGAGCTGGAAGCGCGAGTCGAAGAGTTAGAGGAGACAACTGCAGACCTCAAGGCTGAGGTAGGCGACGGGCAGCCGAAGATGTCCATCATCGCCACCAAAGGGACGCTCGACATGGCCTACCCACCCCTCATCCTCGCCTCGACCGCGGCGGCGTTCGGCTATGAGGTCACCGTTTTCCACACCTTCTGGGGACTCGATATCCTCCACGAGGAACGTTCGAAGAGTCTCAAGCTCAGTTCGGTCGGCAACCCGAACATGCCCGTTCCGAACGCCGTCGCCGCGCTTCCCGGAATGGATCGAATGACGACGAAGATGATGGAAAAGCGCATCGCGGACAACGACACCGCGACCATCGAGGAGCTTATTGACACCTCGCTCGACATGGGCGTCGAATTCCAAGCGTGTCAGATGACCATCGACCTCATGGACTACGACGAGGACGACTTCTACGATGGCGTCACGACTGGTGTTGGCGCCGCCACAGCCATCCAAGACATGGCTGACGCCGACATCCAACTTCTCGTCTGACCGCCTTCGTTTCGTACCTGATCTTCAGTGAAGCGCTCATCACTTCGAGCAAAGTAGAATTGTTTATATTGAGCAATATAACAACTTCCCATAGAAGTATGGGGACAAGCCAGCGAAACGTTCGTCCTCGACGTTCGGCCGAGCTACAGCTACCACGAGACGCACACCCCAGGAAGCCACAAACTCCCGATCTATGACCATCTCAGCGGCGAGAATTTCATCAGTCTCGACGCCTCGTGAATCAACCGGATAAGCATTCGGACGCGCCATGAGGAGTGGGCCGTCGGAGCTAGTCGTCGCGCTGCCACAAATTCACACCCTCAGACACACGCGTTGCCTTTTCACTGTATGTTCACCGATCTGAGACAGTTTTCTATCCTGGCAGAGGCATCGACGGCAGGAAACCGAGTTAGGGGAGTGATTCGCAGGCTTCGCTGTCGCCGTTGCCATCGAGTCGGTGTGGATCACCAGCAGTCTGGTCAAGGGCTTGTTGGGCCTGGGCTTGCGTGCCGAAGTCCGAGCAGTCATAGTCACCATCTGGTGGCGGAGGCGGAACATCATCGCTCTCCCCTCGCGTCGTCGTGGACTGGGTTGTTTCGTCGAAGTCCCAGAGGCCGATTGAGAGTAGTTGGGCCTGCTGCTCGGCGTCGGCGAAGTCGCTCCGATTCGAGAACGAACTGTCGTAGAAACGGGCGTAGCCATCTTCGAGCATCTGCCGGTTGAAATTCGCCCCATTTGGCGTGTAGGCGTAGACGAGAAGGCGACCGTAGCTCCCACGGCGGTCGGCCTCCTGGTCAACCGCAATCTAGATTGTCTCACCGGCGAGCATCGACGCAGCGTGACTACTGGCCTTTCCGCCCCACTCCGAGTGTCAACGGTCCAGTCGGGGCTCACCGCATCCGGGTCGGCGTCGGCGAGCGCGTCGAGGCGGCCCGCCATGTTGCGCACGAAAAGGATGACGGGCGCATCGACGCCCGTGCAGATCCACCGATGGAGCGGCAGGAGGAACTCCCGGTAGTCCGCGGGCGCGAGTTCGCCGGCGTACGTGTCAAAGAGTTGGACGACGTCCGCGCCGTGGTCGATCTGGTACTGGAGTGAGGCGAGGACGGCATCCGCGATGACGTCGAGGAGTGACGCGAACGCGTCGGGATGGCGCGCGCGGAACTGCCGGATCTCGTCGTGGCGCGAGGAGCCGCTGGCGATGATGTAGGAGGCGAGCGTGAACGGGCCACCCGCGAAGCCGATGAGCGACGTCTCGTCGCCGACCGACTCGCGCAGGCGACTGAGGAGCGCGCCGTTGAACTCGCGGCCGCGCACGGCGGCGAGCTACGCGCTCTCTACGTCGTGGACGAATCGGTGTACGAGGCGTACAGCGGCGACGAGTACGTCGACGAGGCCGAGGGCCCGAAGCACGGCCTCAAGGAGGCGGGCGAGGCGGTGCGAGCGTCGACGTCACCGGCGAACTCCGGCGTGGCGACCCCGCGGAGACGGTCGTCACCTATGCGGAGGAGGTGGACGCCGACCTACTCGTCCTCGGGACGCGGCGTCGCTCCGAGGAGTACCGCGCGCTCCTCGGGAACGTCACCGATCAGGTGCTCCGCCTGACGGCGCGCCTGGCGGTCGTCGTGAAGACCGACGTCGACGAGTAGCCCGTCACCCCCACTCGCGCACGCCGCCCTCGCCGTCGCCGCGGGCGAGCGCGAGGTCGAAGCGGTCGGTGGCGAGGAGGCCACAGACGAGCGCGGCGGTGCAGAGCACGGGCACCCAGTTTGCGTACGCGAGGTTCACCAGCCCCCAGAGGACGACGAAGCTCACGAGGTCGTCGAGGGCAAACGAGCAGGCGTCGAGGCGTGCGCGCAGCGCCCGGTGGTCGAAGGCGACGTCGAGGGTGACGACCGCGACGCTCCCCGAGAGCGCCCACCCGAGGTAGTTCGAGAGCGGGATGCCGTAGTAGAGACCGCCGTCGGCGTACGACCAGAAGCCGAGCGCGACGGCGCCCGGGTCGAGCACGCAGTCGACGAGGAGGACAAGGCCGACGGCGGCGGGGAGGCGCAGGTGAGGGGCGCGCGCCCGCTCGCCAAGGAGCGCCAGCGCGAGGAAGTAGGCGTTCAGGACGAGCGGGAGGAAGAACAGCGGGAGCGCGAGCGGCACGCCCGCGACCATCGGCCCGAGTTCGACGCCGTAGCTGAACGCGCCGTAGGGCCACCCGGTCGTCACGCCGACGTGCTCGATCAGGTACGTGTAGCCGCAGAGCGCGGCGAGCACCGCGAGCGCGCGCCGATCGAGTTCGGGGCCGATCGCGGCGGCGAGCGGGAAGCGGAGCATCGCGGTCCCGAAGACGAGGAGCGCGGGGCTGAACGCGAGCCACGCGGGGAGGAAACCGCGCGCCCCGGCAAGGAGCGAGGCCGCGCCAATCAGCGGCGCCAGCACCGCGATGCCGAAGCGGTTCTCAGCGACGACGGTCTCGAGGCGCGCCTGCGCGGCGGTGCGGCGAGCGTCAGCCACGTAGGACCCCCCAGAGACCGGCACAGGTGAAGACCGCGCCAACGGCGGTGTTGAGCGCGGGAAACCACCAGTAGGCCCGCGAGAGGTCGACGCCCCGCAGGTCGAGCGCGAGCGCGAGGGCAGGGTAGAGCGCGAACAGCAGGCCCGCACGGGGATCGAGGAGCGCGAAGGCGCCCGCGGCGAGGAGCCAGCACGCCCCGCAGTAGGCCAGCGCGCGGCGCGCGCCGAGGACCGTCGCGGTGGTGCGCAGGCCCGCGCGCCGGTCGGGTTCGACGTCCGGGATCGCGGAGAACGTGTGCATCGCCATCGTCCACACCCAGCCCCCGAGGACGGCGAGGAGCGGCGGGAGCGACCCCGCGACCGCGGCGTACGCCGCGACGCCCGGGAGGACGTAGAGGCCGTTCGAGAGCGAGTCGAGCGGCGGCTTCGTCTTCAGGCGCGGCGGGGCGCTGTACGCCCACCCGAGGACGAGGAAGCCGAGGATCCACGGGGCGGCCCCGGGGAGCCACGCGGCGAGCGCGAGGCCGAGGAGGCCCGAGAGCGCGACCAGCGCGACGACGCCGCGCTCGCCGCGATAGCGCACTTCCCGCTCTGATTTCTTCGGATTCTCCGCGTCCGCCTTGGCGTCGTAGACGTCGTTGACGCCGTAGAGGTAGACGTTCGCGGGGACGAGGAAGTAGGCGACGAGGGCGAGGACCGGGAGCGAGAGCAGGTCCCCGACTCCGTCGGCGGCGTAGGCGACGCCGACGAGCGCTGGGCCGGCGAGGTAGAGCCAGAAGCGCGGGCGCGAGCGCCGGAGCGCGCGGGCGAGCCTGCTCATGCGTCGACGCGCGAGAAATCCTCCAGGACGGCGTTCGCGGCGTGCTCGCCGCTGATGAGGCACATTGGGACGCCGATGCCGGGCCGGGTGTACCCGCCGGTGAAGTAGAGGCCGTCGAGCGCCGAGGATCGGTGGTCGGGGCGCAGCGGTCCGGTCTGCCGGAGGGTGTGGGCGAAGCCGAGCGCGCTCCCCTCAGCGGCGTTGTACCTGGCGGCGAAGTCGGAGACGCAGAAGTCCTCCTCGACGACGATCCGCTCGCGGAGGTCGAGGCCGGTGTGGGTCCCGACATCGTCGAGGAGCAAGTCGCGGTACTCGGCGCGGATCGCGTCGCCGTCGTCCAACCCGGGCGCGATGGGGACGAGCGCGAACAGGGCGCTGTGGCCGTCGGGCGCGACGGCGTCGTCCGTCTCTGAGGGCGCGCAGAGGTAGTAGGCGGGGTCGTCGGGCCACGCTGGGTCGTCGAAGATCGCGTCGAAGTGCTCGTCCCAGCCGTCCGGGAGGACGAGCGTGTGGTGGGCGAGGGGGTCGAGATCGCCCTCGACGCCGAGGTAGAGCAGGTACGCGGAGGGCGCGTACGTTCGGGACTCCCAGTAGTCGGCGTCGTACTGGCGGTCGTCGGCGTCGAGGAGTTCACGCTCCGTGTGCGCGTAGTCGGCGTCCGAGACGACGGCATCCGTGCGCAGGATCTCGCCGTTCGCGAGTTCGGCGCGCATCTCGCCGCGCTCGCCCCGGATCGCCGCGACGGGGGCGCCCGTCCGGTAGGTGACGCCGAGGTCCTCCCCGAGGGCGACGAGGGCGTTGACGACGGCCGCGATGCCGCCATCGGGGTAGTGGACGCCGAGGTTGAAGTCGACGTGGCTCATGAGGTTGTAGAGCGCGGGCGTGTTCGACGGCGACCCGCCGAGGAAGACGAGCGTGTACTGGACGAGCTGGCGGAGCCGGTGATGCTCGAAGTAGTCCGCGACGTGCTCGTCCATCGTCCCAAGGAGGCCGAGCCCGCGGGCGTTCCGGATCACGTCCCAGTCCACGTAGTCCCGGAAGTTCGGCCGGTCCGTGTAGACGAAGTGCTCCATCCCCACCTCGTAGGTCTCCTCGGACGTCGCAAGGTAGCGCTCGAAGGCCTCGCCCGCGCCGTCCTCGTACGACTCGAAGAGCGCCTTCGTCCGCTCGACGTCGCCGTCGAGGTCGACGCGGTCGGCGCCGTCGCCCTCCCCCTTGAAGAACACCCGGTAGTGCGGGTCGAGGTGCGTGAGATCGTAGTAGTCCGTCGGCTCGCTCCCGAAGTAGCCGAAGAAGCGCTCGAAGACATCGGGCATCAGGTACCACGACGGTCCCATATCGAAGCGGAAGCCATCGCGTTCGAGGACGCTCGCGCGCCCGCCGAGCCGTCGGTTCTTCTCGACGACCGTCACGTCCCAGCCGGCGTCGGCGAGGTAGCACGCCGTCGAAAGGCCGCCGAAGCCCCCGCCGACGACCGTGACCGACCGCGTCACTCTCCCACCCCCAGCAGGGAGGAGAGGGAGGCCGCGACCGAGCGCGCCCGGGTCCGCACCCCGTCGCCGCGCCGCGCGCGCTCCGTCCGGTCGCCCTTGACCGCCGGCACGTCGCTCGCGGCGTGGAACGCCGTCAGCGGGTCGCCCATCCGCTTCCAGTGGTACCAAGTCCGCGCGGTGAGCGAAAGGCGCCGCGGCGTCGACAGCGTCGGGCGCGCGGTGAGCGTGTCGTAGCCGCGCTCGCGGACGAGGCGGTGGTGGTCGGCGTACAGCACCGCGGCGCACAGCACTCCGAAGCGACACGGCTCCGGGAGGTAGCGGATGCCCGCGACCCCCTCGCGGTACAGCCGCTCAGTGCGCCGGAGCTCCGCGCGCATCGCCGCGGCGAAGCGCTCCGAGAAGGTGCACGCGCGGATCTCCGCCTCGGTGACGCCATGGCGCTCCAGCGTGGCTCGCGGGAGGTAGATGCGATCGTAGTCCCTGACGTCCTCCCGGACGTCGCGCAGGAAGTTCGTGAGCTGGAAGGCCTCGCCGAGCGCCTTCGCGTGCGGGCGAGCGCGATCGACCGTCTCCGCGTCCATGTCGTACGTCTCCATCATCACGGCGAGCATCATGTTCCCGACAGCGACGGCCGACCCGCGGAGGTAGGTCTCCAGCTCCTCGTGGGTGTCGTAGCGTCGCGTGTCGACGTCCATTTCCATCGCGTCAAGGAACGTTTCGATCTCCGACTCGGAAATGTCGTACGAGACGACGAGATCGCGGAAGGCGCGGAGCACGGGGTCGTCCGTCTCCGCCTTGCCGAGCGCGGCCGCGCGGAGGCGCGCGAGGTCGCGGCGCTGCTCGGTAGGCGTCGCCCCCTGCGGGTCGTCGACGACCTCGTCTGCGACGCGGAAGAACGCGTAGAGGACGTAGGTCGCCCGCCGGGCCCGCTTGGGGAGGACGCGGGTGGCGACGGCGAAGGTCTTGCCGGTCCGCTGCTGTATCGCCTTGCTCGTGGCGACGTCGTCAGAGGGGATCATTGGTGACAGTTGACCCACACGGGCGCCCGGTCGCGACCGGCCGGTCGGTGGCTCTCGACCATAGATAGCTCGCGGGCCGACAAAGGAGGCATACCTGACTAGTCAGGTATGCCGATCGAAGAAGGCGGCGAACACCTTGCGCTCCGCAGCGCGGAGGTGCTGGTGGAAGGTGGCGCGCGAGACGCCCATCGCCGCCGCGAGTTCGTCGCCCGTCGCCATGCGCGTCGAATTGTAGTAGCCCGAGAGGTACGCCCGCTGGAGCGCCGCGCGCTGCCGGTCGGTAAGGCGCTCCTCAATCGTCGCGGCGAAGTCGCGCGCCGTCGTCGGCGGCCGCTCGTCCTCGCGGTAGCGCACGAGTTCGACGCCGTCGTAGCGCTCGCGGACACGCTCGACGGCGGCGCGGGCGTCGACGCCCGCGGGGAGTTCGAGTTCGACGCGAGCCGCGCCGTCGGCGGCGTCGATCCCCTGGATCCGCACCCCGCGCGCCGCGAGGTCGGCTGGGAACGACGACGGCGGGAGGTGGAACTCGAACAGCGCGGCCTCGTCCGCGTCGCCGACCACGGCCGCGTCCGCGACCGCCGGCGACGCGTCCGCGGCCGCGAGGACGCGCTCGGCGCCCGCGCTCCCGTCGGCGGTGAAGAAGAGCACCGGCGTCTCCCCGCGGTACACCTCTCCGCGGTAGTCCAGCGATCCGTCGACGCGCGTCGCGAGGTCGACGGCGAACAGCGATCGGTCCCGGACGTCGAAGGCGAGCGAGACAACCTGATCGGCCGCCGCGAGCCGCCGCGACTCGTGGGCGTTCAGCGCCGTCGCCACCGTCCGGCCGAGCGACTCGAGCACCGTCGTCTCGCGCTCATTCAGCGCGCCGGTCTCCGCCGCGCACACCGTCAGCACCCCGTACGTCGTCCCGCGGTAGCGCAGCGGGACCGCCGCGACCCCGCCGGCGGCATCCGCGAGTTCCGCCGGGACACCCGCCCCGCCGTCGCCGACCGCAACCGCTCCCGAGTCAAGCGCCCGGACGACCGGGTGGTCGTCCACGTCGTGGGGGACGGTGAGGGCGTCCGCGTCGACCGACCCGCCGGCCCGCGCGCGCGGCCGGACGACTCCGTCCACGAGGTCGACCGCGCCGAGCCACGCGAACGCGTACGTCTCGGCGGCTGCGAGGCGCTCGCAGACCTGCCGCTCGATGGCCTCCCGGCTCTCCGCGCTGACAACCGCTTCCGTGACGTCGCTCAGGAGACCGTCCACCCGATTAAGGAGGTGATCGAGGTTCGCGCGCTCGCGCCGGACCGCGAGCTCCGAGCGCTTGCGCTCCGTGACGTCGCGCTGGAAGCCAACGAAGTAGCGCACGTCGCCCGCGTCGTCACGGATCGGCGCGACCTTCACCTCGTTCCAGAACACCTCGCCGTCCGCTCGGTAGTTCCGGAGTTCGACGACCGCCGACTCGCCCGTCTCGACCGCTCGCCGGAGGACGTCCACCCGCTCCGTCGCCGTCTCGGGTCCCTGGAGGAACCGGCAGTTCCGCCCGAGGATCCCCTCGCGCTCGTAGCCCGTGATGCGCTCGAAGGCGTCGTTGACGTAGACGAGGGGGTTGTCCGGTCGCGTCGGGTCCGTCATTGTGATCCCCACCGGCGCCTCATCCATCGCCCGCTCCTTCAGCGCGTCCGAGAGCGCCTCTCCGTCGTCCGTCCCGTGTCGGGATGCCATGCTCGACGCCCGAACGTCGAACGCGCAGACGTAAGAGCGATGCGCTCGCCCTGCAGGCTCTTGGCGCTCCGCGGCGTTACCGGGCGTATGACCGCCGCACCCGACACCGCCGTGGCCGTCGGCGTCGACTGGGGCTCGAACGGCTGGGTCACCGCCGTCCGCGACGCGGACGGTTGGGACGCCCGCCTCCATCCCTCGCTCCTCCCCGTCTGGCACGCCCACCGCGGCGCCGCGTCCGTCCTCGTCGATATCCCGATCGGTCTCCCCGAACGCGGCCGGCGCGCCTGCGACGTCCGCGCCCGCGAGGTCCTCGGGAGCCAGCGCCGCCGCGTCTTCCTCGCGCCCCCGCACGCCGCGCTCAACGCGCCGACCTACGCCGCGGCGAAGCGCCGCGTCGAGGCCCGGACCGACGGCTCGCTCACCACGCAGACGTGGAACGTCCTCCCGCAGGTCCGCGACGCCGACGTCCTCCTCGCCGAGCACCCCGACGCCCACGGGGTCGTCCGCGAGGCCCACCCGGAGGTCTGCTTCGCCGGCCTCGGCGACGGTCCGATCGCGCCCGCGAAAACCGACGACGAGGACGTCGAAGCGCGCCTCGACGTCCTTGACCGGCACGGCGACGCTCGCGAGGCCTACGAGCGCCTCGTCGCCGAGCGCATCGACGACCCGCCCGCGCACGGTCGCCGCTTCCGCGCGGGCAACCGCGACGATCTCCTCGACGCAATGGGCCTCGCGGTCACCGGGTGAACCGACCGCGGGACGCTTGAGACGCTCCCCACAGACCCGCCGCGCGACCCCGAGCGCGACGCCCCAATGGAGATCGTCCACCGCGACGTCTGAGCCATCGACCCCCCGGGTCGCAGGGCGGATCGCGGGTCGACGGAAACACTATGTGCCAAGCGCCGGTAGCGGAGTCTATGTGCCCCGATCCGGGCACCGTTTCAGATGAACTCGATCCGCTGAGCGTTGATAGTTGCGGACAGACGTCGAGTTGAGAGATTGGGTTTCAGATGAGCTCGATCCGCTGAGCGACGTCCTCGGAGAAGTCGGAGGTGTTGGCTTCGGTGTGCGATGCGCGGGTTGTCTCAATTTCCTCGTCGTTGAATTCCCGGTCAGCAAGTGTCTGCCGGACGGCGCGGTACTTACTCGTCGCGTCGGCGGTCGGGATCACGGGTCAGTCCTTCGAGGCGGGCTTGAGGGCGACGCGATTGTCTCCAGCCAGGATCTCCCGCCGCAGGTCAATGACGTTGAGGGGCTTATGGTGCTCTCAAAGGCCGGCAAGAAGAACTACATCGCCAGTCGGTATAGCGGTGCCAAGGAGACGGTAGAGAGGCTCGTGTTGAGCTTCGGTCTACGGTCGCGGTGACCGCTAGTCGAAGCCGAAGGGGATGTTGCCACCGTTGTCCTTGAGGAATTGGATGGCAGTGTCAGCGTCGCCAAGGCGAATGTTCTCGCGTGCGCCGCCGCCATAGGCTTCGATGGAGGCTTCGTTTTGCGGAATCATTTCGTCCTTGATGAGTTGGCGGCCGCGGCCCTCGGCGTGACTGGGAAGGGCGTGGTCTACCGCACGGTCGATTGACCACTTGTGGTCGCCAAAGACTCGGTTTCGGAGAAGCTTCTCGACGACACGGCATTTTATTTCAGAGTCGTCCATTTAGATAGATTCATCGGCGTATGTAATCACGAGCGGTTATTACTTAAACGTGTTTACTGTGTCGAACGGGTTCGTTGTTTCTGCACAACGTTTTTAGCCTCGCATCTCGTTCACTGAGATATGTCCGAGGCCACACCGGTGCACGAGACCGAAGGCGGCGGGTCGCAGCTAAACGCCAGAAGCCCACTTATCACGCTGCTCAGCAGCCCAGCACGCGTGAAGATCATCGAAGCATTCGTCCAAGAGCGCGGGCGCGACCTCTCGGTTAGCGACGTCGCCCGACTTGCAGACACCGCGCGCAGCACGGTCTACCAGCACCTCGACGACCTTGAGGAGTTGGGCGTGATCGAGTTCGCCCGGAGCACGGGCGACGGGCACAGCAAGCGCTACCAGCTGAACGAAGACAGCGAGATCGCCGACCTCCTGTACAAGCTCGAGGGCGTGACGCTCCACCGGCTCCTCGAACTCGACGGCGAACTCGAGAACTAAGCTACACTCTCACTTTTTCAAGCCGACTTACGGCATTCCCCTGTCCGGCCGACGTAGGTGTCGTTGATGTAGATGCCGAACCAGTGACCGTTCAAGTTGGAGGTATCCGCAGCGACGGTGACCTCGAATCAAGTATATGCGCCATCGCCGTTCGCATCAATACCCGAAACACTGGCTGAATCAGCCGTACCGAACGGTTGATGTCGTCGACGTCACCGATGTCGTGTCCGCACAGCCAGCGAGCGTGAGCACCAGCGCGATTACGCCGGCCACCTTGCGAGACAGCATCAGTCAACGGCCTCGCTGAGTCGCTCACGCATATGCTCGCGGCGGAGCTGGCGGGCACGTTCGTCGGAGAGATAGTTTTCGAGGGCGACCGTTGAGTCGCTCGACCCCTGCTCGGCGGCGATGTCCTCGATGCTTTCGGCGACGTCCTCGACGGCCTCGGAGTACGCCGAGTACCAGAACCGACGCTCCATCTGTGGAACTGGTGGCTTGCCGCCGATCTCCGGAGGCAGGCTAGCACGAGTGACGAGGGCGGCAAACCGATTCCGGACGGTCTGGGTCGCGATGTGGCCACTCGCAGACTGTGAGGACGGGAAGAGGTGGTCGTTCCACTCCTCACGCTCACTCAGTTCGGTGAGGCGATCCTCCACGACGTCGACGCCATAGAGGAGAGAGACCTCGCCCGGGCCGTTCTTCCGCTCGTCGAACGCGACGAAGGGCGGGTCGGCGGTGAGAGCGAACTGCGAGGTGTAGAGGTCTGCGACCTCGCCGGAGCGGATCCCCCAGCCGCAGAGTGCGATCACGAGCAGGCGCTCTGCCACCGTCTCCGTTGCGTTGGTGAGCGCACGCACATGCGTGGCGTCGAGCGCGACCGGGTCGCCGTCGGTCTGGCGGTCCCAGTTGTACTCCTCGCCGACACCGGTGACGGGACTCACGCTCGCCCGCTGCCGGCAAAGAAGGTAGTCGTACCAGTGCGAGGCCGCTTCGTGGATGCGGGCGACAGTCCGGTCGGCGAGGTCGTCGTCGACGTCGAACTGGTCGATGGCTGCCCAGGCGGCATTGATTGCCCCATCGACGGCGTCGGGTGCGTATGTGCCGGAAGCGCAGAGAATGGACTTGCGTGACTGTTTCGAGATCGTTGGGCCCTGATACTGGTGGTTTGTCTATGCTGAGTCGTCTCCGTAGAGGAGGTCGTCGACGTCCTCGGAGAGGTCGGAGGTGTTGGCTTCAGTGTAGGATGCGTGAGTCGTCTCGATGCTTCGGTGCCGGAGGATGTTCTGGGCGTCTTCTGCCGACAGCTCGGTGTACGCACGGTGGCCGAGTCCTCGACGGCCGCCGTGCGGCTTCAGGTACTCGCCGTCGACGGCGAGGCCGGCGTCCTCACAGAGCTGGCGCATCACGCGGCGGGCGCCCTCGGTCGTGAGCGCTGGCGGCGCGACGTCGTACTCGCGGAGGACCTCGTCAATATTGTCGGCGTTATCGAGAATCGTCTCGATCTCCTCGTCGTCGAACTCTCGGTCGGCGAGTGTCTGCCGGACGGCGCGGTACTTGCTCGTCGCGTCGGCCGTGGGAATCACGGGCCAGTCCTCGGAGGCAGGCTCGAGAACGCGCCGATAGCGGTCAACTTTCTTCCGCGTCGTCGGCGGGAACTGCACGGTCTCGCGGTCGCGGGACTTCCCCAAGACACGGATAGCCCCGTCGCCGAGGTCACGCCACTGAATGCCGTTGCGGTCAGAGTCACCCGAGACGGCGAAGAGTTCGGCGCCACGCGCGCCCGTGTCCGCGAGGAGGTGAGCGATGGCCCGATCGCGGAACGCCCGCTCGTGGTCCCGTGCGTCGTCGTCCAGGGCGTCGTGTGCTTCCCTGTCGACATAGCGGAGCAGTGCCTCGCGAGCGTCGGCCGACCAGAACTGCTGGCCCTGCTTGACTTCCTCTGTGTCTTCCGGGAGTTCGTCCTTGACGCGGTCGGGCTGCATCGGGTTCGTCGCGAGGAGCTGCTCGCCGTCGACGCACCAGGAGAAGAACGCCCGGGCGATGTTGTAGTACGTGTGGGCGCTTGCGGCCGAGAAGTTACGGGCCGTGTCGAAAGTGAGGGGGTCGGCCTCGCCGGCGACGCGATCGTGGAGGTACGTCTGTACCCAGCGTCGGCAGTCATCGTCGTCGACGGCCTCGACCGTCTCGACGTCGCGGTGGGCACGAAGCCAGGCGGCGAGTTCGCGGAGGACAGTCGCGGTGTTCTCGCGGTAGCGATCCGAGTCGATGCCGCGCAGTCGTCGGTCGATGGCGTCTTCGAGGCGCGTCCCCTGGGGGTCGCGCCCGTCATCGCCGGTCTGAGTTGGAGCCACGTTCTGTGCCTACCCCCACGGTCGGCCTTGCAATAAATCTGGTTGGTCTTACAACTCTAAGACAAACCAACAACGTTTCGCCCCCAATCCCGTGTTTTCCGCGAGTAACGGTGCTGTGAGCGCAGTATTGGGTATAGTAAACCATATATCGGTATACAGAATCTTATCCATTGGAAGTCCACAGGTTCGGAGGATGGCAGAATACAAAGCACTAGCGGAGCGATACGACGGATTATCGTCACACTCAGTCGTGAGCGGCGTCGGCATCCGCTATGCCGACGCCACAAACGGAAGCCGCGGTGGATGGCCTCGTCGAACAGGCCGAAGAACTGTGCACGCTTCACGACCACATCACCCGAGTGATCGCCGCCCTCGACGTTTCGGAGGGTCCGTTTTCCGACCAGTACGGACGGGCCAGCACGACCGACTTCGCGTTCGAGTCGGTCGTGCGGATGTTCCTCTACCAGCACGCGCGCGGGTTCAACGACAGCGAACTCCACCGCCGGCTGAAAGGGACAGCCTACGTGTTCATCCGGTTCGAACTCGGACGAGCACCGACTCAGCAGGCAATCAACTATATGTGGCGGCGACGATTCTCACTGGCCGACCGACGAGCGATCAAGGCTACCGCCCGCGACATACGGGCGGTGGCCGCCGACCACGATATCGTCTCAGACGGAGAGCCACGTCTCGATCCCGGCGAAGTCAGTGACGCGGGCGTCACTGACGAGCACATCATGAAGGCAATCCGGACTGCTCGCGACCGCGGCCTCGGTGCCTTCGAGACCGACCGCGCAGCGAATGCGCGGTATCCCGATGAACTGTTCTTCGAACGCCAAGCGTATCTCAACCTTGCCGACGTGGGGACGACGACCCCACGTCGGCGCTTCGACCGGCTGAGCGACTGGAACAACACACCCCACGGCGATACACACCTCCGCACGATGAAACAGATCGCAGCACCGACTGAACAGATGTCGCTCACCGACTTTGCAGACGGTGAGCGACCTCGCGACTGGCAGCGGATCCGTGAGGCGATCCTTGAGCCGTTCCACGCGGGATTGGAGTGTTTACTCGAAGAGATCGACGCGAACGACGGGCTCCGCGAGCCCGTCATCGCGGCAGTCGACATCACTCACTGGGAGTTCTATCCCTCGCCCTACAAAGACGATGACGACGTCGAACCAGAGGATGACGTCGTCATCGTCAACGGCAAGGAGAAGGTGCCAAAGGACGAATTTCCCGAGATGGTAAGCGGTGACAAAGAGGGACGTAGCTACAAATTCGCAACGCTGACGATCATCGGTCAGGACACACCGATCGTCCTCGGAATCGAACCCGTCCGGGAGGCGTCGACCTGTAGTAGTTCACAGAAGTTTTGGGTACTCCACGTGCCAGAGATAAGGTAGAGATCCGTTCTTCGACTGAGTCCTCATCCCAGTTCACCCAGAAGTTTCGTTGATCACTAGAGGGCGACGCCTCCCGGATCGAGAGCCACACAAAAGCCGATATCGTCCGGCGGTTACTGGCGCAGGCCCAACAGCACGTCGAGATCCACAAACTGTTCGCCGATCGTGAGTTCGACGCCATGGAAGTCCGGGACGTGATCGACCGGCACAACATTACCTACCTTATCCCGCGGCCAGTCTACGCCGCCGATCTCGATCAGATTGAGAAACTCGAGGAGCACCCGCTCGCCGACGTTGCCGTCGAGCGAGCGGTGCCTCTCTCTGTAGACGGTCGCTCACACGAACTCAGCTTCATGTACGTGCCATCGACGGAAGAAGACGGCAAATACGCCGTCTTCACGACGAATCGTGACGTCACGCCCGACCAAGTCATGGGACTCACCGCACAGTACAGCCACCGCTGGCAGATCGAAAGTGAGTACAAAACCATCAAACACCATTTCCTCCCGACCACAGCCTCCACTGATTACCGTGTCCGGCTGCTGTACTTCGTCCTTGGCGTCGTCATGTACAACGTCTGGCGCCTCACGAACCTCCTGCTTCGTGAGGCGGTCTCCGGTAGTCTTGGCGCGAAGCCGCCGCTTCGCGCCGGCGAAGTCGTCGAACTCGTCGGCTTCTGCCTAGTCCCACCCGACTGACCGGCTCCACCCCTCTAGTGGGCGAGAACCGTCCCGGACCGCGGGACTCGGGAGTAACAACTCCCTCCCGAGTCCCGCTCTCTCACTGTAACTCTCCGGCTTTCAGGGTGTTCAACTGACTCACGCATCGATCCTGCCGAACTATCATTCATCTCAACCGCAACACATCCGTCTTCCCCTCCATCTCGCTTGTATTTTCGATATCCTCCGAACCTGTGGGAAGTTGAGACTACACCGTGTTTAGCGGGCCTGTAATGCGTGGTTTCGACCGAATCGGTGAGTGAAAACTGCTTCCGATATCTCTCGAGACGGCCATTCTTGTTGGGATACCTACTACATGAGGATTTTCGGTCTCTTTCGGTAGCGTTGCCACTCAGACGACGCTCTATCACGGGTAGAGTACCTTACTACCCGATTCCTGTCTCCTTCTTCAACAGCGTGAGCGTATTATCGGCAGTCACCATCGGTGACCGTTCGTATTCTCCAGTCAACTCGACCTGCACGAGCAAATCGACCGCTCGCCAAATCGAGTACAACAAACAGGCGAACGCGAAGTAGAAGAACCGCAGCCCAAAATTCGTCGACGTCGTCGCAGCCATGAATCGCTTAATCGACCGATAGCCGCTCTCAATCTCCCACCGGTAGCCGTACTCACTGAGAAAACCGCCACCCCGGTTCGACATGAACACCGAGTACTGTCGATAGTCGTCATGCTCAGACATCATCTTTCCGACGGTAGATCAGCGTCGTCTCGTGCCACTCATTCTTCCCGAGGTGGAGCTTCCGGTCGGTCTCGTACCGGTCTTGATCGCGCTGGAGCAACCGGTTCGCCTGGGCTTTCTCGCTGGTCTGCATCCGTTTCGGCACGACGTAGGAGAGCCCGCGCTGGCTGATCATCTCCAGGATGTGCTGGCTGTCGAACTCCCGGTCCATCAGGACGTTATCGACGTGAACGAGGTCCTCAGCGGAGTCCAGCAAGTCCTCGACGATCTCCTTGCGTGACTCGCCTTTCCGTACCGGGCGGGCATCAAGGACGAGCGGGACAGCGTTGCCGACCAGCTGGACTGTCGCCCACTGGTAGGCGTACTCGTTGTTCTTCTCCTTCGTCCCGATGATTTCGTCCTCGTGGCCCGTTCTATCGCCGGTAAAGGGATCTGCCTCAGTGATGTCGATGGCGACGATTCCCGCTCGGAAGAACTCCTCCGTCTCCGCGAGCTCGTTAATGAGTTGTCGAACCGCCTGTCGGTACATCTCGCGCATCTGCTCGATAGAGAGATCACGAATCTGGTCGCGATGACCGTGTCCGAGCGGTGTTCGATCACGCGTCGACTCATGAATGAAGCTGCGAGCACCCTCGTTAGCCGCCAAGTTCTCACGGAGCCCCAGATAGGTCTGTAAGCCCCAGTAAGCGTTCTCGGGAATCTCACAGCCCTCGCCACGATTGAGCGAGAAGGCCGGGAAAACAACGTGACTGACGTGCATGGTAATCGTCCCTGCCTTGTCGAGGATGGCTTGCTCGTTTGGGACCGATTCAGCGGCGGCGTCGCCTCGATCCGGGAGGTTTCGTTCTGGGTCGCGTGGTACAGCGACATCCGCATTCTGCGCTTTGATCAAGATTAGTCGAGCCGCCTTCCTGGACAGTCTCGCGGAGATCGCGCGTGAAACGCTCGTTCCAGGTGCGCCACAGTGTCGATTGATCGGGCACCGTCCCCAACTCAAGGCGTTCACAAAGTTCGGGGTGGCTATCGAGGTACTCGACGAGAGATGTTTCGTGCTGCCATCCGTGGAGTTCTTTCAGCACGAACACGCGAAAGAGGGTATCCATCTCGTAGCATGTCGACCTTCCGTAGCGGTCGTGGGCCTCGAAGCGGAAGTAGGCCAGCGGAATTGAGCAGACGAGCTGTTCGAGTGAGTCGTGATTAGGGTGCGTCAACCAGACACTCGAGACGACTCGAACGTCCGATTCTAACCCACCGAGTGAGGAACGATCGTACAGCGGTGTCGAGTCATATTCGGGCCACTCGACGTGCTGCTGGTGTGCGATTCGTCGAAAGACGCTGCGCCGAGACTCGCGAGTCGCGACCACTGCAGAAGAATAGCCTGGAGACACTCAAGAGTCCGTCCAACCAACCGATATAGGGAGTTCTGTGGCTCTGTTGAGTCCCCATCCGTTCTAGTTTAGTGGCAGTCAAAGGCGAACTCACCCGATTCAACGTCTCTGCGTAACCGTTGT
>NZ_BAAABL010000056.1:0-59530 GCF_039520965.1 Halarchaeum salinum | reverse complement strand
TCCCGCTTCACTTCCAACGTTCTAACGACTCATCCCGACGCTGTCTGCGGATTCAATAGAGCCGTCCAAGACATACTCGTCGATGACCGACCCGCAGTTCTGACACGATTTCATAGCGATCCGTATTGGTGTCTGTTGGCATGGGTCATATAGCTGTCCCCCGATCGGGGCTGGAAGGCCGAACGCCTTACGTGGCCCACGGCCCCACCACGAGTATGTCGAAGAACGCGGATCCCGAGTCGGCGCGCCGCTACTACGACCTCGTGGACGACGAGGACTACGACGGCCTGTTGGGCCTCTTCAGCCCCGATATCGTCTACGAACGACCGGGCCAACCGGCTATCGAGGGCCTCGCGGACATGGAGGCGTTCTACGAGACCGGCCGACCTCTAGAGGACGGCGAGCACACCGTCTTCGATGTCGTCGCCGACGACGACACCGTCGCCGTGCGCGGGCGTTTCGAGGGTGTGCAGGACGGCGAGACGGTCGCCTTCGGCTTCGCGGACTTCCACGAGTTCGACGACGAGGGGTTCATCGCGCGGCGCTACACGTACACCGACCGCGATACGGTGTAAGGCGTCGCGCGCCGACGCACCCTGACGAGGCGTGTTGTGGCTTGACAGACCTCGCCGCCCGCAACTGCAATACCGGTCCCCCTACTACGCCGGTGTATGCACGACTATGCCGACGACCCGCCGATCGAGGAGCGCCTCGGCGACGCCCTTCGTGAGGCGGGCGACACCATCGCCACCGCGGAGTCCTGCACGGGCGGTCTCATCGGCTCGCTCCTCACGGACGTCCCCGGCTCCTCCGACTACTTCGATCGGTCGTCCGTCACCTACACCTACGACGCGAAACTCGACAGCGGCGTCTCCCGAGAGGCCCTCGACGCCCACGGCGCGGTGAGCGAACCCGTCGCCCGCGAGATGGCGCGTGCCGTCCGGGACGCCGCCGGGACGACGTGGGGCGTCTCCACCACCGGCATCGCCGGGCCGACCGGCGGGAGTGACGAAAAGCCCGTGGGGACCGTCTACGTCGGCGTCGCACACGCCGGCATGTGGGGTGACGACGATACCTACACCACCGTCGAACGCTACGGCTTCGACGGCGATCGCACCGCGATCAAAGAGCAGATCGCCCGGCAGGCGCTCGACGACGTGCTCGCCGCCGTGGAGGCCCGCGAATGAACAAAAAGGACCATATCCTCAATGGCGGGCTGTTGGGGATCGGCCTCGGCTTCGTCCTCCACCCGGAGGGGAACGTCCAGACGCTCGTCACGATGGCCGCCGTCTTCGTCCCGGTCGTCCTCGGCGCGCTCTTCCCCGACATCGACACCGAGTTCGGCAAACACAGGAAAACGCTGCACAACGTCTTCGTCGTCGCGATCCTCTACGGCTACACGATCTACTTCGCGAACCTCCAGTGGGTATGGATTGGCGTCGTCTCCCACTTCGTCCTCGACGTCCTCGGCTCGAAGCGCGGCATCGCGATCTTCTACCCGTTCTGGGACAAGGAGTTCGGCACGCCTGTCGGGGTCACGACGTCCTCGCAGTACGCGACGGTCATCACCATCGTCATCACGCTGGTCGAACTCGCCGTCATCTACGCCCTCCTCACCTACCTGCCTGGCGTTATCCCGCACGTCGATCTCTCCGCGGTCTCCGTGCAGGCGATCGGGCTCTAAACAACCTGCGAGGGCGAGTTCCCCGACCCACCGGGGTCGGGGGTGTCACCAGAACGCTTCGCGTTCTGGTTGCTAACCAGAAGTCTCCGACTTCTGGTGATGAAGCCCGACACTCGACTTAGTGTTCTGTCTCCTCGATATACCGTTCAACCACTTCCTCCGACACGGCTCTCGTCGTTCCAACGTAGTATCCGACCTTCCAGAATCCACCGCCCCAGAAATACGACTCCCGAATCTCGGGATACCGTTCCAGTAGGTGTTTTCCTGAGTACGACTTGAACTGCCGAGCAATATCTGCTGGACTGTGTTTCGAATCTGTTTGCACGAACAGGTGTACATGGTCGTCCGCAATCTCCAACGCCAGAATTTCGTGCTCGAAGTGGTCGGCAGTCTCCGCAAACAACTCTCGCACATCGACCTCCACTACATCGAGAACCGGGTGGCGGTACTAAGCGGGATCGGAGATTCCGCGAGGTACGCAAATCGAAGATTTGCTTGACTTGGGACACCAGACGAAGTGATACCTGCAGGAACTGACCGAATGTTCGTGACTGCGGTACTCCTCCATCCCTCTTCCCTATATTTATGACAGCCTGGAACGATTGTCAAAGCATGGGTGAAGAAGCCACGAAAACCATTCAGACGCGCCTCCACATAGCGTCTGGTGAACGGTCGTGGCTTCACGACGCCCGCCTCGCTTCGCGCGAGATATTCAACGAAACCATCCGCCTCAAACAACACGGGTACAGTCGCACCGAGATACAGCGAGAGGTTGACCGCGACGACTTCTTGCGGAACAACAAGTGCGCGGTCGTCGGCAAAGCCCTCCAGACGTGGGACTCCTACCAGTCCCTCAAAGAGTGGTGGCAGAATCAAGACGACCCTGATGGCGGCAAGCCGACGCCGCCGAATACGGACAAATCTGGTGCGTACCCGCTCGTGATGGCGCATACGGAAGGCTATCGCCTCACCGTTGACGACGACACGAACCGCGTCCAGTTCCGCATCAGCCCGAAACCCTACAAGAAGGTGAGAGGCCACCTTCGGGGTGAACCGGACGCGATGGACGAACTTCGAGACGCTCTCGCGTCGGACGAGGTGGATGTGGGGCAGGCCGAACTCCTGTACCGCGATGGCGTGTACTACCTACACGTCACGGTCACACGCGAGTTCGACGTGCCCGAACCCGACACCAGCGACACGCTTGTTGGCGTGGACATCAACGAGCGCAACGTCGCTCTCACCGCCCTCGACCGCGAGACGATGCGGACGAAGGGCACGCTCGTCCTCGACTACGGGCGAGTAAAGCAGGAACGCCAACGCTACCACACCATCACTACTCGCTGTCAGGAACACGGCAAGACAAGCATCCACCGGAAACTCGGTGACAAGGAGGAACGATTTACCGAGTGGGTGTTGCATCGCCTCTCCCGTGCTGTCGTGGAGTTCGCGGAGCAGTTCTCGAATCCGGTTATCGTGTTCGAGGATATGGAGGGTATCCGCGAGGAAATGCAGTACGGGACGTATATGAACCGCCGGTTGCACAAATTGCCGTTCCACAAGTTCGAGACGTTCGTCTCGTACAAGGCGACGTGGCGAGAGATTCCGACGGATACGGTGGATGCGTACTATAACTCAAAGACGTGCTCGTGTTGTGGTGAGCGTGGGTATCGGCAGGGACGGCGGTTCTGCTGTACGAACGACGAGTGTGACGTGGCACAAGACCACGCCGACCGGAATGCGTCGGTGAACATTGCGTGGCGCGAGAGGGCGAAAATCGACGGTAATACGACGAATTACCGGACTCACAAAACCCAGCCGCAGGTCAGGTTGGTGCGTCTGTCCGGGTCGGGGCGTGTAAGCCGCCCAACCTCATCCCGTTCCCTTGCGGAACAGGGAGTGCTAGCGCACGGCTGAGGGAATTACAAAAGCCTCGGGCCACCGCGCCCCAGGCTGTTTACGGGGTGGCCACAGGCGTCGAGATATCGAGGTTAATAGATCCGCACGTCGTCGAAGCAGCCCTCGTACGCGATGTGGCGCGGGTGGGTCGGCTCCATCCCCGAGAGGAGCACGCGATCCAGTTTCTCGTAGGTGTTCTCCCACGCGAGATCGAAGAACTCCACGCGACAGCGCAGCGTGTGTCGCCACCCCGAGCGATGCTCGACGTGCCGCGGCGCGCCCTCCTCGAGGGCGGCAAGGAGGTCCGCCTCGCTCGCGATCTCACGCTCGAACGTCGTCCACACCTCGCCGACCGTCGCGCGCCGGTGGGCGTAGCTCGACCCGAACGCCGGGAGGCCGTGGGCCTCGACGAGCTCGCGCGATCGCTCGTTCTGGTACGGCCACTGTTTCGGGTTGTACACTTCGCCCGCGGCCAGTTGGTCGGCGTAGCGCTCGAAGTCACTCGCGCCGAGGCTCACCGTCGCGAACGTCGGGTGTGGCGCGAGCGCCGTCGCGTCCTGTGCCGCGAGCTCCTCGAACGCGCCCGCGAGCGTGATAAAGTCCGGAATCGGCTCGTCGAGACCGAGCGCAAGGACGTGTTTGCGCTCCTGCCACGGGCCGGTGAACACCTCACGGGCCGGGACGACGAGCAGGTCGTCGTCCGTGAACCGATCGGCGCGCTCGCGGATCGCCGGGAGGCGCGTGAAGTGCGGTGCGTACACGAGCACGTCGATACCGCGGGCCTTCGCGCGCGCCGCGACGTCGGCGTCCAAGACTTTCATGTGTGGATCGACGCGAGTCTCCGTCACGCGACGGCGTATGCGCCCGGTCGCTTTTAGCGTTACACTTTCGCGCGCTCGGCCGGACGCTTTTTGGGCGCGCCGCGAGACGCCCCGGTCATGAGTGACGACTGGCGCGACGACGACATCAACACCGTGCTCCGCGTCCTCGCACAGGGCGCGCTCGGCGTCTCGCCCGCCGGGATCGCCGCGAACGCCGACGCGCTCCTCGACGACAACCTGTCTATCACGGACGTTGAGGCCGCCCTCGACGCCCTCGCCGAGCGCGACATGGTCGAGACGCTCGACACCGACAGTTCGAGCGCCTACTACCGGCTCAGCGAGCACGGCCGAGACTACGCGGACGTCGAGTTCGCGGAGAACGCCTTCGGCTACATCGACTGACGGTAAGGACTATATCGGTCGTTCGTGTGGAACACGGTGTGCCGACGAACACCACGGGCCGACTCGCCTATCTCGCCGACGAACGCGACGTCGAGATCCGCGAGTATCCGGTCCCCGATCCCGAACCGGGCGCGCTCGTCACCGAAGTCGTTCGTGCGAACGTCTGTGGCTCCGAGTTACACATCTGGAACGGGGAGCACCCGCTCCTCGACCGGATGGTGCTCGGCCACGAAGCGCTCTGTCGCATCAGCGACCTCGGCGAGGGCGTCACGACCGACTACAACGGCGAACCGATCGAGGAGGGCGATCACGTCGCCCCCACCTACTTCGTCGCCTGCGGGAAGTGCGCGGCGTGCGGCCGCGGCGAGTTCCGCTCCTGCGAGAACGACCTCTCCCACTGGGTGAACCACCCGGACGAGTTCCCCCACTTTCACGGGACGTTTGCGACCCACTACTACATCCATCCCGAACAGCACTTCTACAAGGTCCCCGAGAACATTCCGGATGGCGTCGCCGCCGCCGCGAACTGCGCGCTCACGCAGGTCCTCTTCGGCCTCGAACAGGTCGAGCTCTCCTACGGCGAGACCGTCGTGATTCAGGGTGGCGGCGGACTCGGACAGAACGCCATCGCCGTCGCGAACGAGTTCGGTGCAGAGACCATCCTCGTCGAGGGCGTCGACGAGCGCATCGAACGGGCTCGCGACTTCGGCGTCGACCACGTCATAGATTTCCGCGAGCACGAGACCGTCGAGGCGCGTGCCGATCGTGTCGCCGAACTTACGGACGGCCGCGGCGCGGACGTCGGCGTCGAGGTCGCGGGTGTCCCCGACGCCTTCGCGGAGGGTCCCCACCTCCTCCGCAACGGCGCGCGCTATCTCGAAATTGGGAACATCACACCCGGCCACACGACCGAGTTCGACCCCGCGCTCCTCACGCGCAAGAACATCGAGGTGACGCCGACGATGCACTACGACCCGTGGTATCTCGGACAGGGCCTCGACTTCCTCTCGCGCACCGTCGATCGTTACCCCTACGCGGAGCTGATCGACGCGGAGTTCGACCTCGTTGACGTCTCGACGGCGCTCCAGAAGGCGGACGACCGCGAGATGACGCGCCCGTCGCTCTCCCCCGGCCACGGGGACTAGAGAACAGGGCTGAGGCGACCTCGCGTTCCGGACGGGGGAATGCCTCGAACCCGGTCCAAACCGCGAGAACCGCGTGCACCACCCTTCGGCGCTCGCGGCGACGCCGCCCGCGTTCGTCGGGGAACGCGTCGCGATGCTCAGCGTCCCGCGCTGTCACCGCAAGTGGAAGCGGGCAGTGGGTAGGGAGAGCGCGCTAGCATGCCTCCTACCTCGCTCCCCGCTTGTGTTCACGAGGAGCGCCTCGCGTCGCTCAGCGCTCCTCAGAGTCGAGCACCCGGATCTGGTCCCCGCGGACCGTGACCGGGATCGGAACGGTCGCCTCGTAGAGTTCGACGGTGACCTGGTCCTTGCCCTCGTCGATACGCTGGACCTGCGCCTTCTCGCCCTTGAACGGGCCGGCGATGAGCTCGACGATGTCGCCCTCCGCGATGCCCTCGACGTCGGGCTTCGGGCTGAGGAAGTGCTCGACCTCGCTGATCGAGGACTCGCCGGGCACCATACTGCGCGCGTGCGGGATCTCCTCCATGACGCGCGAGATGACGGCGTCGTTGTCCGCCTCGACCATCACGTAGCTGGTGAGCGCGTCGGGTGCGAGGACGGCGTGAACCTCGTCCTCCTCGCGGTTGGCGATCATGCTCGCGACCGTCTGCTCCTGGCTCGCGGTCGTCTTGACGGCGAACACGCCCATGCGTTAGACACCCGTCCCGGGGACGAAGCCCATGATGAGGAAGATCGCGAAGCCGATGACGCCGATGAGGAGGATGCCGGCCCCGGCGATGAGGGCGATCTGGGAGAACTCCTCCCACTCCGGGGTACTGGCCAGTTTCAGCACCCGCGTGTACGCTGAAAGCTCTAGGGGAACGTCCATACCGGCGATTCGGGAGCGGTACTTTTCTATCTTCCGCAACGGGTCGCGGGAGTGTC
Organism: Halarchaeum salinum; assembly: GCF_039520965.1. Taxonomy (NCBI): domain Archaea; kingdom Methanobacteriati; phylum Methanobacteriota; class Halobacteria; order Halobacteriales; family Halobacteriaceae; genus Halarchaeum; species Halarchaeum salinum. The sequence goes on along the minus strand of NZ_BAAABL010000056.1, from coordinate 52,655 downwards.
GCTGCGCCTCGCCGGCGGCAGGGTTCGGGCCGCGCTCAGAGACCTTCGAGACTGCGGAGTTTCTGCTCGACCTCGGGGGGCGCGCCGCTGGGGGCGTCCCGGACGCGGTGGTCGGGAACGACGAGCGGCACGGGGTTCTCCGCGAGCGCGGTGCGCGCGAGTTGCCGGTCGGCCTCCTCGTCGGCGTCAAGCCCCGCCGTCATGCGGGTGAGCGCCTCAACGGTCACTTGTTCGCCGTAGCCGACCTGCCGCACCGTTTCCAGTACGGCGCGCTGGTCCGTCGCCATCGTGAGGCCGACCGGGACGTCGTCGAAGTCGTCCGCAACGCCCTCGAAGTAGGCGTTTAGCCGGTCGAAGAGGGGATGGTCGTCCATCGCGTCCTCGTCGGGGTCTTTCGGGAAGGAGACGTCGATGACGCGGTCGCCGGCGACGCCGAGTTGCACGTAGCGATCGAGATACGTCGTGGCGAGCGCGTAGATGCCGGCGTCCATACGGGGTCGGTCGGCGAGCGCGGACTTGAAGGTTCATGCTCCGGACGGTTGGAGGGAAACCCTCTTGTACAAAAGAGTGCATTAGTGTACAGTAATGGACGATGATCTCGCACCACAGGTGCGTTCGATCCTGCGGGCGGCGCGCGAGCGCGACGTCACGGACGGCCGGGTGTCGGTCGAACCGCGCCCGCTCACGGCGGCGTTCGACGACGCCGAGGCGGATGGACGCGTGCCCGTGATCGCGGAGGTGAAACCGACGAGTCCCACGACGGAGGGCGAGCGGACGGACGACCCCGTCGAACTCGCCGAAGCGATGGTCGCGGGCGGCGCGAGCGCCCTCTCCGTGCTCACCGAGCCCGAACATTTCGGCGGGTCGACGGCAAACCTTGAACGGGTACGAGCAGCGGTAGACGTCCCCGTGTTGCGCAAGGACTTCGTCGTGCGCGAGGCGCAGCTGGACGCCGTCGCGGCGGACGTCGTGCTCCTCATCGCACGCTTCGTCGGCGACGACCTCGAACGCCTTCACGACGCGGCGCGCGAGCGCGGCTTCCAGGTACTCGTTGAGGTCCACGACCGGGACGAGCTCGAACGCGCCATCGACGCCGGCGCGACGTACGTCGGCGTGAACAACCGCGATCTCGCCGAGCTCGATGTCGACCTCGGAACGTTCGAGGAGGTTGCGCCGGCAGTTCCCGATGACGTGACGCTCATCGCGGAGAGCGGCATCTCGACGCCCGCGGACGTCCGACGGATGCGAGAAGCGGGCGCAGACGCGCTCCTCGTCGGCTCCGCGATCATGGACGGCGATGTCGCCACGAACACCGAAGCGTTGGTGAACGCGGAGGTGGTGGAGTCCACATGAGCCGACGCGAGACTGCCGCGGACACGGGTATGGACGCGGGCGCAGGGAAGTTCGGTCGCTACGGCGGCCAGTACGTCCCCGAGGTCCTGATGCCCGCGGTCGAGGAACTCACCGACGCCTACGAGCGCTACGTCCGCGGAAACGAGGACGGCTTCATGGACGACTTCCGGGCGCGCCTGCGCGACTTCGGCGGGCGACCCACGCCGCTCGGGAAGGCGGACAACCTCTCCGAGAAGTATGGCTTCGACGTCTACCTCAAGCGCGAGGACCTGCTCCACGGCGGCGCACACAAGCTGAACAACGCGCTCGGACAGGTGCTGCTCGCGAAGTACATGGGCAAAGAGCGGATCATCGCGGAGACGGGCGCGGGCCAACACGGCACCGCGACCGCGATGGCCGCGGCGTATCTCGATATGCCCTGCGAGATCTACATGGGCCGGACGGACATCAACCGCCAGCGGCCCAACGTCTTCCGGATGCGCACCCACGACGCGACGGTCAACCCCGTCGACGTCGGCTCGGGCACGCTGAAGGAGGCGACGAACGAGGCGATGCGCGACTGGGCGACGACGGTGGAGGACACCCACTACGTCATCGGGAGCGTCGTCGGCCCGCATCCGTTCCCGACGATGGTTCGGGACTTCCAGGCCGTCATCAGCGAGGAGGCCCGCGAGCAGGCGCGTGAGCAGCTCGGACAGCTTCCCGAAGCCGTCATCGCCTGCGCGGGCGGCGGGTCGAACACGATGGGTGCGTTCCACAACTTCGTCGACGACGAGGACGTCGGCCTCTACGCCGTCGAAGCGGGCGGCTCCGGCCTCGGCGTCGAAGAAGCAGAGGAGTACGCCCCGAACTCGGCGAGCCTCGGCACCGGCTCCGTGGGCGTGCTCCACGGTGCGAAGACGAAGCTCCTCCAGACCGGCGAGGGGCAGATCGTCGAGTCCCACTCGGTCTCCGCGGGACTCGACTACGCGGGGGTGGGCCCCGAGCTCGCGTATCTCGTCGACGAGGACCGCGTCACGCCCGTGAACGTCGACGACGATGCGGCGCTCGCGGCGTTCCACCGGCTCTCGCGCGAGGAAGGGATCATCCCCGCCCTGGAGTCGAGTCACGCCGTCGCCTACTTGGAGCACTACGCGTCGCGGAGCGACGCGGAACACGCGAGCGGTGACGAACCGCGAGCGGGCGACGGCCCCGTGATCGTGAACGTCTCCGGGCGCGGCGATAAGGACCTGGATACGGTCATCGAGGAGTCCGCGAAACGCGATCTCGATGAGGCCCCCGATATGGAGGTGTTCCGCGCATGAGCGCCGACGACGTCACCGCGGCGTTCGCGGACGGCCCGGCCCTCGTACCCTACATCGTCGCGGGCGACCCGAGCGCCGACGCCACCGAGCGGTACGTCGAGGCGCTCGTCGACGGCGGCGCGGACGTGATCGAACTCGGTCTCCCCTTCTCGGAGCCGATCGCGGATGGCCCGACGATCCAGGAGGGCATCCGGCGCGCGCTCGACGCCGGGATGACGCCGGAGCGCTATCTCGACCTCGTGCGCGACCTCGACGTCGACGTCCCGGTCGTCTGCATGACGTACTACAACCTCCTCCTCCAGTACGGGGACGGCGACGAGGTCGAGACGTTCGTCGAGGCCGCCGCGGAGGCTGGCGTCTCCGGGCTCATCGTCCCCGACCTCCCCGTCGAGGAGTCGGCCGAGCTTGAGGCCGCCTGCGAGGCACACGACGTCGCGCTGATCTTCATCGTCGCGCCGACGACCACCGCGGAGCGCATCGAACGAATCCTCGAGCGTGCCTCCGGGTTCGTCTACGTGCAGGCGCGCATGGGGACGACCGGCGCGCGCACCGACGTCTCCGAAGACACCTACGAGAGCCTCGAGCGTCTCCCCGAGAGCGACCTGCCGTACGCGGTCGGCTTCGGCGTCAGCGAGCGCGAACACGCGAAATCCATCGTCGAGGGCGGCGCGGACGGCGTCGTCGCTGGGAGCGTCTTCGTCGACATCATCGCCGAGGCGGAGAGCGTCGAAGCGGTCGCCGACGCGCTGCGCGAGAAGGCCGCGGAGCTGGCGGCCGGTATCGAGGCGGCCACCCGGAACGGAGCGCCCGAACCGGAAACGACAAAGTAGCCCCTACGGTACCACATACCAACGATGCACACGGGTACACGGGCACGCCTCGACCGGATCGGCACGGACGGCAACTACCTCACCGTCCCGATGGACCACGGCGTCACGCTCGGGCCGGTCGCGGGCCTGCGCGACATCGAGTCCACCATCAACGCGGTGACACGCGGCGGCGCGGACGCCGTCCTCACCCAGAAGGGGATCGCCGAGCGCGTCCACCAGAACAAGAACGACGCGGGCTACATCGTCCACCTCAACGGCTCGACCGTCATCGGCCCGGACGAGGACGATAAACGCCGGACGGGCACCGTCGAGGACGCCGTGCGCGCCGGCGCGGACGCCGTCTCCTTCCACATCAACGTCGGGGGCAATCACGAACCCGATCAGCTCACCGAGCTCTCCGAGGTGACGAGCGAGGCCCATGCCCTCGGGATGCCCGTGCTCGCGATGGCCTACGCCCGCGGCCCCGGCGTCGACGGCCACGATCCCGAGTCACTCGGGCACGCCGTCCGTCTCGCCGAGGAGCTCGGTGCGGACCTCGTGAAGACCGCCTACTCGGGCGACGCCGAGAGCTTCGAGCACGTCGTCGACTCGACGGCCAAACCCGTCATCATCGCCGGTGGCAGCCCCGAGGGAGATCGTGCGACGCTCGCCGCTGTCCGTGGCGCGATGGATGCCGGCGGCCGCGGCGTCTCCATGGGCCGCTCGATCTTCCAGCACGACGACCCCGGCGCGATGGCGAGCGCCGTCTCCGCCATCGTCCACGACGACGCGGCAGTCGAGGATGCCCTCGCTCACTTCGGCTGAATCCCCGCGTTATTTTTCTCCGCGCCGCGCCACCCTTTCGCCGTGGGACGACTCAGCTACGATTTCGACGGCGAGACGGTGATCGTGACCGGCGGCAGTTCGGGCATCGGGCGTGCGGCCGCGACGCGCTTCGGCGACGCCGGCGCGACGGTACTGATCGCGGACGTGGACGAAGAGCCGCGCGACGTGGATGCCGTCGTGCCGACCGCACAGCGCATCCGCGACGCCGGCGGCGAGGCCCACTTCGTCGAGACCGACGTTTCGGACCCCGACGGGGTCGAGAGCGTCGTCGAGGCGGCACGCGAGTACGGCGGTGTCGACGTCATGGTGAACAACGCGGGGGTCAGCCGCCAGGCACCGTTCCTCGACATCGACCCCGAGGTCCTCGACGCGCTCTACGAGGTGAACGTGAGGGGCGTCTTCGTCGGCACGCAGGCCGCCGGCCGCGACATGATCGAGCGCGACGACCCCGGCTGTATCGTCAACACCGCCTCAATCAGCTCCGAGGTGAGCCAGTACGGCCAGTCCGCCTACGACGTCTCGAAGGCTGCAGTACAGATGGCGACGCGCGGGGCCGCCCTCGAGCTCGGCGAGCACGGCGTCCGCGTGAACGCCGTCGCACCGGGCCACATCGGCACCGAGATCATCGAGGGGTGGACCGAGGAGGCCAGTTCGTACGACCGCGAGAGCGGCCTCCTCAAGCCGTTGCCGCTCGGGCGTGCCGGCACGCCGGCGGACGTCGCGGGCGCGTTCCTCTGGCTCGCGAGTGACGACGCGGGCTACGTCACCGGTGAGACGCTGACCGTCGACGGTGGCTGGCTGGTAACGTAGCCGTAGTCGCCACGTTCAAGCCGCCGCGTACTGAGGTGCAACTAATGACACGCGAAGTGTGGCTGAAGGCCGACGGTGCCGTCGGCGACTGGGAGGCCCGGAAGCGACGGATCACCGCCGGTCTCGAAGCCGGCGTCGACTGGGTGCTCGTCGACGAGGCAGACGTCGCGCGCGTCCGCGAACTTGGACAGGTAAACGTCGCCGCGTTCACGAGCGAGGATGCCGACGTCATCGGCGAGGCCGAGGACGACGACGGCGAAGCCGACACCTACGTCGTCGGCAAGAACGGCGAAGGCGACGGGACCGTCGACCTCCCGAGCGACTTCTCGGGGTCCGCCGACCTCACGACGCTCCGCCGGCACGACGACGTCACGGGCGCGTACGTCCGTATCCTCGGCAAGGAGTACGAAGCGTTCGCCGAGGAAGCCGCCAACGATGCCGACTACACGTTCGTCGTCGGCGAGGATTGGACGATCATCCCCCTCGAAAACCTCATCGCGCGCATCGGCGGCGACACGTCCATCGTCGCCGGCGTCACCACCGCTGAGGAGGCCGACACCGCCTTCGAGACGCTCGACATCGGCGCGGACGCCGTCCTCCTCGACAGCGACGACCCCGACGAGATCAGACGCACCGTCGGCGTCCGCGACCGGGCGGACCGCGAGACGCTCGACCTCGAATGGGCGGAGGTCGTCGAGATCGCCGAGGCCGGCGCGGCGGATCGCGTCTGCGTCGACACGGGCACGCTGATGGACGGCGACGAGGGAATGCTCGTCGGCTCGATGAGTCGCGGGCTCTTCTTCGTCTACGCCGAAACCGCCGAATCACCGTACGTCGCCTCCCGGCCCTTCCGCGTGAACGCCGGCGCGGTCCACGCCTACATCCGGACGCCCGGCGGTGGCACGAAATACCTCGCCGAACTGGAGAGCGGCGACGAGGTGCAGGTCGTCGACGTCGAGGGCCGCACCCGCGAGGCCGTCGTCGGCCGCGCGAAGATCGAACGCCGCCCGATGTTCCGCCTTACCGCCGAGACGGAGGACGGCGTTCGCATCGACACCCTCATTCAGAACGCGGAGACGATCAAGGTCGAAACGGAGGACGGACGCACCGCCATCACCGACGTCGCGGCCGGCGATCGGATCAAGGTCTTCACACAGGAGGGTGGCCGGCACTTCGGCGAGCAGGTCGAAGAGCGCATCATCGAGAAGTAGGGCGGCCCGCGCTACGCGTCGCGTCGCTCCTCGCCCGGATACTCCCACTCCAGTTCGGTCGTACACCACGGACAGAAGTCGAGGTCCGTGTCGAGTTCCTTCCCGCAGACCGGACACGTCGGTTCGCCGTCCGTCGTCCGCGCAGGGGTCGCCTGGCGAACGGCGAGGAAGTAGGCGTCGACGACGTTGCAGAGGCGGACGACGAGCAGTGCGGCGGCCGCCTCCGTCGGGAGCGCCGCGGCACCGAGCGCGCCGAAATTCCCGTTCTGGATCGCGATCTGATAGGTTTGGATCGTCGACGCGGGGACGAGGACGTACGCGGTGGCAAAGGAGAGCGCGATCCAGCCGATCGCGCGGAGCCACGCACGGAGGTACGCGTGGCCGATCCCCGGGTAGATGACGGAGAGGGCGGCCGCGACGACGCCCCGACGGTTGAGACTCACAGTTACGACGTGTAGAGCGCCGCGCTTCTTAAACACGGTCCTCTCGGGTGAGGAGCACGGCGAAAAAACGAATCCGGGACGCGTTGTGTGTGTGTCGAGAACGCGCTACGGAGCGAACGCGTTACTGCGGCGACGGACTGCCGCCCTGCGCGCTAGCGCTCCCCTTCTCGAGGGCACCGCCGGTAATGTTCTTCAGCCGGTCGACGAGCGAGTCCTTCTCGGGCTCGCCGACGAGCGCGATGTCGAGGACCTCGCTGATGTGGCTGACCGGGATGATCTCGATCTGGTCTTTGTACTCGTCCTCGATCATCACGTCCTGCTCGTTGGCCTTCGGGATGATGACGCGATCGCAGCCGGATTTCGCGGCGGCCTCGATCTTGTGCGTCACGCCCCCGACGGGGAGAACGTCGCCGCGCACGGAGAGCGAGCCGGTCATAGCCAGGTCCTGTGCGATCGGGATGTTCTCCAAGGCGGAGATGACCGCGGTGGCGACCGTGATCGACGCCGAGTCGCCCTCGACGCCCTCGTAGGACTGGACGAACTGGATGTGGATGTCCTTATCCGCGATCCCCTCTCCGCTGTACTTCTTGATGATCGCGGAGACGTTCTCGACGGCCTCCTGGGCGATCTCCTGCAACTTGCCGGTGGCAAAGATCTCGCCACCCTCGCCCTGCCGGGGCGTGACTTCGGCCATGACGGGCATCATGATGCCGGAGTCCCCACCCATGACGGCGAGGCCGTTGACGCGGCCGACCGCCTCGCCGCCGGAGCTCTCCATCTGGTAGGCCTTGCGGCGCTCGATATAGTTGTCCGCGACCTGCTGTTCGATGGAGCGCGAGCGTTTCTTGGCCTCAAGGACGTCGTCGCGCTCGGTGTACTCGTGGCCCTTCGAGCGGGCGATGTCGCCCGCGACGCGGACGAGCCCACCGAGGTCACGGAGTTCGAGCGTGAGGTGCTCCTTGCGGCCCGCACGGCGTTTCGCCTCGAGGATGACCTCGCGGACGCCGTCCGGCGTGAAGTCCGGTAGCTGGCCGTCGCGTTCGACCTCCTGGGCGACGAAGCGCGCGAACTTGCGGCGCATCTCCGGGGTGTCGTCGATGGTGTCGTCCATGTACACCTCGTACCCGTACCCTTTGATACGCGAGCGCAGCGCCGGGTGCATATTCTCCATCGCGTCCATGTTCCCCGCGGCGACCATGATGAAGTCACAGGGGACGGGTTCGGTCTGGACCATCGCGCCCGAGGAGCGCTCGGACTGGCCGGTGATCCCGAACTCGCCCTCCTGAATCGCCGTCATCAGGTGCTGCTGGGAGCGGACGTCGAGCGTGTTGATCTCGTCGAGGAACAACACGCCCTTGTTCGACTTATGGATCGCGCCGGCCTCGACGCGCTCGTGCGCCGGCGTCTCCATCCCACCGCTCTGGAACGGGTCGTGCCGAACGTCGCCGAGGAGCGCGCCGGCGTGTGCACCCGTCGCGTCCTCGAACGGAGCCGTCTGGCGCTCCGCGTTGTTGATGAGGAGCTTCGGGATCATCGCGTCGCTCCCGCGATTCGAGTAGCGGAAGGCGAAGTAGATGATCCCGGCTGCGAGGATACCGAGGAGGGGCGCGCCCTCGACGAGGAAGGCGTAGCCGACCACGACCGCGAGGACGATCCACATGAGGAAGGTGCGCATCTGGTTGCGCTTTTGCACCTCCTCCTGGTGGGCCTCGACGATCTGGTCGCCCTTCCCGGCGGGGACGGTCCGAACCTTCGGTTCGTTCGAGTCGTCCGGGTTGTGGTAGACGAGGACGTCCTGGAGACTCTCCTTCGGGAGGAGCTGGCTCATCGCTTTCGCGAGCATGGACTTCCCCGTCCCCGGAGTGCCGATCATCATCACGTGACGGTGCTGTTTGGCCGCGCGCATCACGATATCGCGGGCCTCCTCCTGGCCGATCACCTGATCGACCAGTCGGTCTGGCACCTTGATGTCCGCCGTCGAATCGACCTTGAGGCCGCCGAGGAGGTCGTCCTCCGCGTCGTCCTCGTCGATCTCGACGTCGCCCTCGACGTCCACTTCACTGCCGAGGTCGTCGAGTTCGCCGTCGGGCGAGGGGTCGGGGCGGGCGTCGGTGTCGTTCTCCCCCTCGTAGGGAGTGTCGGTCGTACGGTCGTTGCTCATAGAACCCTTATCGCTAGGTGGAGGAAGGAGAGCGCGATTGATATACTTTCTCCCTGCACGGAGCGACGAAAACGCCCGACACCGGCGCGGAGCGCCGGGTATTCGCCGGTCGGTGACGACGTCTCGCCACGCTTATGCAGTCCCGGTGGGTGTGCGTAGCGTAACAACCGACTATGACTCGTGGGTTCTACATCGGGCGGTTCCAGCCGTACCACCAGGGTCACCACCGCGTCGTGGCCGACATTGCCGAGGAGGTCGACGAACTCGTCGTCGGCATCGGCAGCGCGGACCAATCGCACAGCGTCCGCAACCCCTTCACCGGCGGCGAGCGGATCATGATGATTACGAAGGCGCTCGCCGACCTCGACCTCGTCACGTACGCTGTCCCGCTCGAGGACATCAACCGGAACGCCGTCTGGGTGAGTCACGTCCGCTCGATGAGCCCGAACTTCGACGTCGCGTACTCGAACAACCCGCTCGTCGTTCGGCTCTTCGAGGAGGCCGGCATCGAGGTCCGGGGCTCGCCGATGTTCGATCGCGAAGTCCTGCGCGGCACCGAGATCCGCGAACGGATGATCGCGGGCGACGAGTGGGGCGATCTCGTCCCAGACGCCGTCGAGAGCGTCGTCGCCGAGGTCGACGGCATCGAACGCATCAGACAGGTGAGCGACACTGACGTCGGGGCCACACCGAGCGACTGACCCGCCCGCTTTTATCCCTCGCTCACGTCCGCCCCCGACGTGATCACCCTCGCCTCCGACTTCGGCTCGCCCTACCCGGCGGCGATGCGCGGCGTCCTCTGCTCGCGTACCGACGCCCGTCTCGTTGACGTCACACACGATTTCCCCAGACAAGACGTCCGCACCGCCGCGTTCTGGCTCCGCGAGCTCCTCCCGACCTTCCCGGCCGCCGTCCACCTCGCAGTCGTCGATCCCGGAGTCGGCACCGACCGCCGCCCGATCGCCGTCTCCGCCGGCGAGCACGCCCTCGTCGGGCCCGACAACGGCCTCCTTCTACCTGCCGCCCGCGCCCTCGCCGACGGCGGCGACGTGTCGTGCTACGAGATTCCCGTCGACGATCCCGAGAGCACGACGTTCCACGGGCGCGACGTCTTCGCGCCCGCCGCGGCCGCCGTCCACGACGGGGGGATCGACGGACTCGACTATCCCGCGGTGCGCGATCCCGTCGATCTCACCTTCCCGAAGCCGACCGTCCGCGGCGACGAGGCGCGCGGCGACGTGCTCGTCGTCGATGGGTTCGGGAACGCGATCACGAACATCCCGGGCGATATCCTCCACGGCCACTGGGGCGCGTACGCCCGCATCGACGGCGAGCGCGTGCCGGTCGCACGGACGTACGACGCGGTCGGGGCGGACGAGCGACTGCTGACGGTCGGCAGTCACGGAAACGTCGAACTCGCGGTAAACCGTGGCCGGGGCGACGAGGCGTTCGGTGTCGAGCCGGGGGGTACGATCCGACTCGCCCTCCCGTGATCAGTCGCCAGTCTTCGTCTCGGTCTCGACGGTCTCGGTGCTCGCACCCTCGACGGCTTCGGTGAGCGAGACGTTGAGCGTGAGCATACTGACGACGCCGCCGACGACCGTGACGGCGTTTTTCACGGCGTGATCGACGATCGCAACGGCGAGCGCCACGGGCGCGGTGATGGGTGTGAGTGCGACCACGAGCAGCGTGAACGCCCCCTCGTAGAGGCCGATCCCACCGGGCGAGAGGGGGAGGACCTTCGCGAGGTTCCCCACGGAGACGGCGAAGAAGCCGGTCGCGAGGAGCGTCGAGAGCGGCAGGTCGATCCCGAAGGCAACGACGACGCAGATCGCCGTGACGACGTCGATCGTCCAGACGAGGACGCTCGTCGCGCCGACGCGGGCGAACGCCGATCCGTCCGCGGCGACGGTCTGTACGTCGGAAACGAACGATTCGAGGACGCTCGCGACGAGTTCGACGTAGCCGTCGTCGCTCGCCCACTCGACGGCGCGCCGGGCGTAGCCGCCGTCCATGCGGGCGGAGGCGACGATGACGACGACGGCCGTGATCGCGAGCGCGCCGACGAGGCCGGCGACGGCGAGCGCGGTCTCGGCGCTCTGCTGGCCATCAGCGGCGAGCGCCCCCTCGCCCGTGACAGCACCGAGGAGCGCCGTCACCTGTTCGGGCGCAAAGAGCGCGAGACCGAGCAGCACCGTCCCGGCGAGGAACGTGATCGTGAGCAGATCGAAGACGCGCTCGACGGCCAGCGACGCGAACCCGGACGTGTAGGGAACGTGACGGCGGGCTTTCACCACGTACGCACGAATGAAGTCGCCCCCACGCATCGGGAAGACGAGGTTCCCCGTCTGCGAGACGAACACCGCGCCAGTGAGGAACCAGACGTCCTCCCAGTAGCCGAGTTCGGCGAGGATGTCACGGTAGCGGACACCGCGCAGCGGCCACGAGAGGCCGTAGATGACAGCGGCGAGCGCAACCGTTGTCGGGTCGGCGTCCGCCATCGCGGCGAGCACCGAACTCGGATCGAGATAGAACAACATGAACCCGAGCGCGACGAGCGTGAGCGCGATCCCCGCGAGCGCGCCGGTTCGGCGGTTAGCGTACGGTGCGACGCTGAACTCCCACCAACAGCGCAGCACCTGCGAGCCCATCCCGAAGACGTCGCGCACCAGATCGACCTTCGAGTCGCCCTTCGGCTCCCAGTCGACCGGGAACTCGTGGACACGAAATCCGCGGCGCTGTGCGCGGACGAGCATCTCCGTATCCCAGAACCAGTGTTGGTCCTCGACGGCCGATTCGAGGGCCTCGAACGCCTCGCACGAGAACGCCTTGAACCCGCACTGGTGGTCGCGCAGATCCGAGCCGAGGAAGAGGCGCGCGGCGAAGTTGAACCCGCGCGAAGGGACGCCGCGCTTCGCCGGGCGATCCGCGACGTTCTCCGACATCCAGCGCGACCCCGTCGCGACGTCGTACTCGCCCGAGCGCACGCTCTCGACGAGGTGTTCGAGGTGGCGCATATCCGTCGCCATATCCGTATCGAAGTAGACGAGCACGTCGCCGTGGGCGGCCTCGAAGGCGGCATCGAGTGCGCCGCCGCGGCCGAGGCGTTCGTCGCTGTGGAAGTGCCGAACGTCGTCGAACTCAGCGGCGAGCTCGTCCGCGATTTCGGGTGTTCGGTCGTCGCAGCCGTCCTCGGCCACGACGACCTCGTAGCTCCCGGCGGGGAGGAACGCACCGAGCGCGTCGCGCGTCGTGCGGACGGTGTGTTCGATCGTGTCCTCCTCGTTGTACGCGGGGAGGACGACACTGACCTCGATCTGCCGGTCGCTCATCTATCGGTACTCGCCACGCTCGAAGTAAGTACCTTCTGCTATCCGGGATCGATGGACGGGGCGGTTTCGCGATCCTACCAGTCGGGGGGTCTACGGCGTCCCGCACCCCATCAAGCAACTCGCGATACCTCCGAATAACAGATCGTTGAGCGCTCAAAACCGTATTTTGCCTCTCGTACCAAACCCCCTATGTCTGTCACGATCCTACCACGGTGTATGAGCACGAGCGCGGCCGCGGCGGCGAGCACCCTCACCCCGAAGCAGGAACGCATCCTCGCGTACCTCCGCGAGCACGCCGCCACGCAGACCTACTTCAAATCGCGGCTCATCGGCGACGCGCTCGATCTCTCCGCGAAGGAAGTCGGGACCAACATGACGGCGCTACAAACAGGCGACTACGGCGTCGACGTCGAGAAGTGGGGGTACTCCTCCGCGACGACGTGGAAGGTCTCGCTCTAGCTACGGGTCGTAGGCGAGGAGCGTGTCCGCCTCGCGAGCGAGGGCTCCCGCCGCGGGGCCGAACGAGTCCGCGTAGCGCACCACGAGGACGAGCACCGTCTCGGGGCGCGTGATCGCGTACCCGTCCGCACGCGACAGCAGGCCGACGCCGTCGAGTTCCGCCGCGTACTTGCTAATCGTGCCCCGCGAGACGCCGGCGGCGTCGGCGAGCGTCGCGCCGTCCGCATCCGGGTCGCGCAGGAGCGTGACGAGCATCGAGCGTGGCGTCTCGCGGCGGAGATACCCGAGCGTGACCTTCTCGAAGTCGGTGAACTCACCCGCCGAGTAGAAACGGCGATAGTCGCCGTCCCGGTAGCTTTCGACCGTCCCGGCGTCGACGAGGCGACGGAGATGGTGTTGTGCCTCGCCGGTGCCAAGCTGGAGGTCGTCGCGGAGCTTCGAGAAATGCGCGCCGGGTGTCGTCGTCAAGTACCCGCCGATCGCCCCGCGGACGTCGTTCTCGCCCGCGGCGTCGTCGGCAAGACCGACGAGCGGGCTCGCTGCTCCGACCGCGGCGAACCGCCGGAGAGTAGCGCGCTTGCTCTCGTCGATCCCCATTCGGCCACGGATACGTCAGGCGTGCGCAAAAAGCTTCGGACGCCCTACGAGCGTTCGGTTTCGGTCTCGGCGTCGTCCGTCGGCTCAGTCGTTCCCGACGCCGACGCGCTCCCGCTGTCACCATCGTTGAACTCGGCGTCCATCTCCTCGATGACCTGCTCGGTCTCCTCAGCTCCCGTGTCCTGGCCGGCCATCACTTCCTCGGCCTGCTGTTCGAGCGCTTCGGGGTCGACGTCCGCCTTCTCGCTGATCTCGTTCAGCAGTTCGTCGATGCTGTCGAGCCCGAGGAGTTCGCGCGTCTCCTCGTCGAAGTCGAGGCTATCCAACCCCTCAGTCTCCGTCGCGACGTCGCTATCCGTCAGGTGCTTGCCGTAGCGCCCAACGAGGCTCGTGAGTTCCTGCGGGAGGACGAACGTTGTCGACTCGCTCTCGCCCATCCGCTCGATGGCCTCCATCCCGCGCTCGATGACGGCGCGCTCGCCCATCGACTCCGCGGATTTCGCGCGGAGGACGGTCGAGACGGCGTCACCCTGCGCCTCGAGGACCTGGGACTGCTTTTGGCCCTGTGCGCGGATAATGTCGGACTGCTTTTCGCCCTGGGCCTCCTCGATCGAGGACTGGCGTTCCCCCTGCGCTTCGAGGATCATCGCACGGCGTTTGCGCTCCGCCGAGGTCTGTTGCTCCATCGCCTGCTGGACGTCCTTCGACGGGTTGACCTCACGGACCTCCACGCTCTCGACGCGAATACCCCACTCGTCCGTGGGCTCGTCGAGCTCCTTGCGGATCCGCGCGTTGATCTCCTGGCGCTTGTTTAGCGTGTCGTCGAGCTCCATGTCGCCGATGACGGCACGAAGCGTCGTCTGCGCGAGGTTCGACACCGCGCGCTTGTAGTTGTCGACTTCGAGGAAGGCGCGTTTGGCGTCCATCACGCGGATGTAGACGACGGCGTCCGCGGTCACGGGCGAGTTGTCGCGCGTGATCGCTTCCTGGCGCGGGACGTCGATCGTCTGCGTCCGCATGTCGAACGTGTACGTCCGCGAGACGAACGGCGGGACGAAGTTGATACCGGGCTCAAGGAGTCCGCGGTACTCCCCGAAGACCGTGAGCGCCTTCTTCTCGTAGGCGTCCACGATCTCCACCATCTGATAGACCGTCACCGCCGCGAGCGCAACGAGGAGCACCGCCACCAGCGTCAACGGAAGACTCCCCCCGAGCGTTTGCAGCGGCACAGCTGGGACCATAGGTGAACGGTCGTAGAAATACCGGATAAAGCTTCGCCCCGACCTTTTGCTGCGCTCGGCGCGGCGAAGCCGCGCCCGGCGCTGGCAAAAGCTCGACCAAAACCCTGCGAGCCTCCCGATCGTCGGCTCTTGGGTCCGCTCGCTCCCGGTGGTCGCTCGCGGGAGGGACACCGACTGCGTCCGCCTTCGCCTACCGCTCCGCATCCATCTCCCGCTTCCGCTCAGCCTCCATCTCCCGCTTCCGCTCAGCCTCCATCTCCCGCTTCCGCTCAGCCTCCATCTCCCGCTTCCGCTCAGCCTCCACCTCCCGCCTTCGCCTACCGCTCCGCATCTGCCTACCGCTCTCGCTCCGCGTCCGCCTCGTCCTCCGCCTTCGCTTCGCGTCCCGCGGCGAGTTCGCGGTCAATATCGTCCGCGTCGTCGGCCGCCACGACCGTAAGTACGTTCCCTCCACCGGGATCAACGACGAGCACGTCCGCACCCTCCTCGATGTCGTTCGCGCCGTCGATAGTGCGCGCGGCGTACGTCGGGTCGAAGCCACCGGCGTCGCGCAGGCGTATCTGCCCCGTCGCGCCCGTGACACGCTCGGTGACAACGCCGCGTGCACCGCGCAGCGATGTCGATCCCTCCGTCTGCCCGCGGCCGGTCCCCTCGTACAGCTCGAAGCGCCGGTACCCCCAGAGCGCCAGCGCCCCCACGAGGAAGACGAGGAGGGAGAGGACGACGGGCGTGACGATGCCGGGGAGGAGCACGCCGGCGAGGCCCGCGGCGAGGAGCGCGACGCCGATGACGACGAAGTGCGCGCCGGGCGCGAACGCCTCCGCGATGCAGAGCGCGACGCCCGCGACGACGAGAACGAGGGAGAGCGACGCCCCGAATAGGTCCGCCATACCCGATACGTCGGGAGCAAGTGGGAAGAACGTTACCCGCGACTCAGAGGAGGAGGAGCGCGAAGACGCCGACTGCCAGCGCGATGCCGACGACGAAGAACGCGACGTTCTCGACGCTCGGCGAGCCGGGTTCGATGGGCGGGCTCGACGATTTGTCGGGTTCGACGACGCCGTCCTCGCCGACCTCATCAATAGCGAATCGCCACTCGCCACCGTCGTCCGCATCGTCGAGACGGCGGTCGTCACTCGTGCCGTCGGCCATCAGCGCTCGCCCTTGTTACCGCTGATACGGCCGGCGTAGACGACACCGCGTTCGCCATCGACGGTGACGGTCTCGCCGTCCGCGACGTCGTCGCTGAGGGCCGCACTCCCGACCATCGGGAGGTCGAGTTCGCGCGCGACCATCGCCGCGTACCCCGTCAGCCCGGTGTCAGCGCTGACGACGCCCGCGAGTTTCTCGAGATCGCCTTGGAACTCGCCCTCGAAGTCGGAGGAGAGGACCGCGATCGCGCCGTCCGGGACCTCCGCGAGGTCGCCATCCGAGACGCGGTGGACGGGTCCGCTCGCCCGGCCGCCGACGATCGACCGCCCCGTCGCGACCGTCTCGGCGGCGACGTGGACCTTCAGCGTGTTCGTCGTGTCCGTCCCGTCGAGCTCGGTCATCATCCCGGAGATGACGACGACGGTGTCCCCCGAGTCGACGATCCCAGCGTCGATCGCCGCCGAGACCGCGTTCTCGATCACCGCGGAGGCACCGCCGGTCGTGTAGTCGGCGTACTGCGGGGCGACCCCACAGGAGAGCGCGAGCTGGCGGCGGACGTCGTCGTTCGGCGTCGTCGCGACGACGGGCATCGCCGGGCGGAACTTCGCGGCCTTCCGCGCGGTGTAGCCGGATTCGGAGGCGACGACGACCGCGCTCGCGTCCACGTCGCGTGCGAGGTAGCGCGCGGATCGCGCGAGTGCGTCCGTCCGCGAGTCGTCGGCCTTCGGGACGCGCTGTTCGCGCAGTTCGTCGTACTCGTCGCTCGCCTCGGCCTCGCGGACGATCCGATCCATCGTCTCGACGACGTGCACGGGGTCGTCGCCGATCGCCGTCTCCGCGGAGAGCATCACACCGTCCGTCCCGTCGAGAACGGCGTTCGCCACGTCGCTCGCCTCGGCGCGCGTCGGTCGGCGGGAGTGAACCATCGAGTCCAACATCTCCGTCGCCGTGATGACCGGCGACCCCGCTTCCCGGCACTTTCGGATGATCCGCTTTTGCGTCACCGGGACGTCCTCCATCGGGCACTCGACGCCGAGGTCCCCGCGTGCGACCATCACACCGTACGCGGCGTCGATGATCTCGTCGAGGTTCTCCACCGCACCGGCACGCTCGATCTTCGCGATGATCGGGATGTCCGCACCGAACTCCTCCAACGTTGATGAGATCTCGTAGACGTCGTCCGCGCTCCGGACGAACGACGCCGCAACGAAGTCCGCGTTCTCCTCGGCGGCGAGCTGCAAGTCGCGTCGATCCTTTTCGGTGACGATGTCGAGGTCGAGTTCGACGCCCGGAACGTTCACGCCCTTGCGGGAGCCGAGTTCGCCGCCACTGACGACGTGAGCAGTGATGACGCCGTCTTCGACGCTCTCGACGTGCGTCTCGATCCGGCCGTCGTCGAGAAGGACGACGTCGCCAGGCTCGACGGCCGTGATGTCGTTCGAGAGACCGATACGCTCGGGCGTCGCGGTGTCGCCGACGACGAACTCCACGGTCGCGTCGTCCGCGATCTCGATCGGCTCGTCGATCTCGGCCGTCCTGACCTCCGGGCCCTTCGTGTCGAGCATCACCGATAGCGGTTCGTCGGTGACCTCGTCCACCTGGCGGACGGCGTGAATCCGATCGCGGCGGTCCTCGACTGTCCCGTGGCTCGCGTTCAGTCGTGCGATCGTCATGCCGGCGTCGGCGAGATCGCGGATCGTGTCCCGGTCGTCCGTCGCCGGGCCGAGCGTACAGATGATCTTCGCGTTCCTCATTGTCGCCCGCTTCGCTCGCGGTGGGGTAAAAGGTCGGGGATTACTACGCCCCGAGTTCGGTTTGTCGAACCGACACTCCGCTCTTGGCCGTGTGCTTTCTTCACACCCATTCTTTTTCCGAGGTGAGAATCCCGCCGTTCACGGCGAGCGTGAATCCGACATCGAGCGGACTACCCGTCATCGGTTGTCCGACGAAACCCAAACACGTAGTACACGCCGTTTCATACATGCTACCGGGGATTTTTCGGAGACGGTGTGCGAAGCGTATCCGACACGGAAAACGGTCCTAGTTGTCGTCTTCGCGCCAGCGGTTCTCACACTCCGTGCAGATGAAGAAACGCGTCTCGGACTCGTCGGCGCTCCGGATCTGCTGCATGTAGTAGTACGCCCGATCGTTGCCACATTCGGGGCAGAACGTCTTGGTGGAAGGGAGCCCGCGGTCCTCGGCGTCGGAGACGTCGATGATCTCCGATTCCTCTTGGCCCTCGGTGACCGTGTACTGGGCGGCGTCGCCCTTCGGCTGTTCGTGCCCGCAGGACGTACACACCCAGAAGTCGTCCTCCGCCTGCATCATCGACCCGCACTCGTCGCAGAATTCCATGCTACCCCGGTAGCTCGTCCGCCCGTATAAGCCTCCGGTGTTCCGCGTCGCCTCTCGCTACCCTTCGCCTTCGGACTGACCGGGCTCCCCGACGGCCTCCGTCGGGAGGTTGTTCCGGATCGACGCGGCGAGCGACGCCGGATCGTCGAACACGTCCTCCTCGATGCGCTCGACGACGTCACTCGCGGCCTCCTCGCCGTCCGCGTATCTGAGCACGATCCCCTCTACCTCCTCGACTGCATTTTGCTTGCTGAGCGGGTACGGAAGCCCTTCGAGGGCTTCTTCGAGATCCTTGAGCTTCACCTGTTCGGACATGGCTTCCGATAGCGCTGGGCGCTCCTTAACTGTTTGTCGGTGTAGTCGTGACGCCGCGCGTTGTTCGCGGTGTGGCGTCGTCGCTCGACATCGTGGCCCCTCCGTTCGTTCGGCCCCCACGCTACTCACGGCTTTCGCCGTTCGTCCTTCCGTGGCGGCGAAGCCACCACGTATTACTCAAACGACGGTTCTCGATCCTCCACGAAGGCGCGCATTCCCTCGCGCTGATCGTGCGTGCCGAACAGCGACGACCAGGTGCGGCGCTCGAAGTCGAGGCCGGTGTCGAGGCCAGACTCGTGACTCTTCGTGATCGCCTCCTTCGCGGCGGCGAGCGCGAACTGCGGACGCCCGGCGAGATCGGTGGCGAGGTCGGCGACGTACTCGTCGAGTTCGTCGTGCGCGACGAGATCACCGACGAGGCCGATGTCGTAGGCGTCCTGTCCGTCGAGCCGGTCTCCGTAGTAGATCAGCCGCCGTGCGGTCTCGTCGCCAACGAGTCGCGGGAGGCGCTGGGTGCCACCCCACCCCGGCACGATCCCGAGGTCGGTCTCGGTCTGCCCGAGGACTGCGCTCTCGGCGGCGACGCGGAGGTCACAGGCGAGCGCGAGTTCGAGGCCGCCACCGAGCGCGTACCCCCCGATCGCGGCGATCGCGGGCGCGGGGAACGTCTCGATCGCGCGCGTGACGTCGTGGCCGAGGGCGGCGTACGCGTGGGCCTCCGCGGGAGAGAAGTCGGTCATCTCGGCGATGTCGGCCCCCGCGGCGAACGCGTCGTCGCCCGCCCCGGTGAGTACGAGCGCGCGGGCGTCGGCCGCTTCGGCGTCCGTGAGCGCGTCGGCGAGCGCGTCGAGCGTCGTGCTGTCGAGGGCGTTCAGCCGGTCGGGGCGGTCGATCGTGATCGTCGCGACGTCATCCTCGTCGATGTCGAGCCGAACGGGGTCGCTCATGGCGGGGTGGACGCGGAGGGGGTCCATAACGGTGGGGGGATGTGGTGCCCCGACGGCCTCGGAGGGGAAACGGCGAAATAGGGCCGCCGAATACGCGGGACTATGACCCTCTCGGAGGAGGCCGAGGCACGCCTCGCGGACATCGTGGAACTCCAGCCGACGAAGAACAAAGCGTTGCAGGAGCGCTGGGGGATGGAGTCCGGCAGCGACGTCCACCAGTACCTCGAATCGGAGCTAAAGGAGTACTACTATCGCGACGAGAACAGTCTCATCCGTGCGACGGCGGAGGCACGCGCCGTCGTCACCGGCGAGAAACCCGAGTCGTTTGCAGTCCATATGACGGACTTCGAGCGCCACGTATTCGCCGTCGCGCCCGGTCCGGATGAGGAGTCGGCGAGCGTCGTCAACGTCCTCCACCGCCTCCGCGAGGAGTACGGGGACGACCTCGAAAACGACGACGGCGAGGACCCCGGCGCGAAGGACGTCCGGCGCGCGCTCCAGTCGCTCAAACGCAAGGGCGTCGTCGAACTGATTTACCGGACTGTCCCGACGTTCCGCCTCGCCGTTGAGCGCGACGCCGTCACCGTTGACGAGGTGGACTAGTCCGCCTCGCCGTCGCGTTCGTCCAGTCCAGGTCGCCGACGTCGGCGACGTACGTCGAGCAATCGTTTGATCGCCGTGCCCGGTCCGCCCTCGATCGGCCAGCCGCGCTGTCGCCACCCTGGGGGCTCCGGGGAAAATTCGGCGCACGATCCAGCGCACTCCGCCGCGGTCTGCTCACATCCGTTCGCGTGACAGTACGGGACGTACCCATCCCCGTCCTTCCGTAGGTCGAACGCCCGGCAGTCAGGGCGCATCGTGTCGGCGTACGCGCGCCAGCCGCGACCGTAGGCGCGCTCGGCGATCCGGGCGCGCGTCTCGCGCTTCTCGTTAGCTGGGACGTACTCGAAGTTCGTCGGGTCCCCGTGGTCGGTGACGCGGACGCCCGTCCGTTCGGGGTCGAGCGTTCGGGGATGCCACACGATGTTGGCGTCCATCGTGTCGCGCTCGCGTGTCGCTCCCGGTTGTCGTTCCTGCTCGCCCGTTCGACCGCTACTCGCATCGCCTCGCGCCGACCGGTCAAACGTCAGCACGCCCGCGGCGCTCGGCATCTCCGTGACGAGCGCGTGCGTCGCGTCGGCGCGGGTGGCGACCCACACCTCGTCCGCGAGGCCGAGCGCCACGTCGCGCTCCAGCTGGTCGGCGAGGGCGCGCGCGGCCGATGCGTCGAGGTCCGGTTTGTTCTCGATCGCGACGAGCCGGCGTACCCAGTCGGGGTAGGGGGCGATCCGGCGAATCTCGATGCGGTTGTCGCGCTTGCGTTCCGCCAGTACGCCCCGGGCGGACGCGCGGTGGATCGCCTCGCGGGCGTAGCGCCACGGGTAGCCCGGATCGGGGAGCGCGTCACGGTAGTACGTCCACTCGGCGGGTGCGTTCGCGACGAGCGAGCGGAGGTCGGGATCGAGTTCGTCAGGCCCGAAGGCGGCGCGTTCGCGGAGCGCGTCGGGGTCGGCTTCGATGAGTACGGTGTCCCAGCGCCGTCGCTGCGTGCCGAGTTGGCGCGCGACGAGGACGTCGCTGTCGGCGTCCGCGGGGTCCCACTGTCGTTCGGCCCACGCGCAGACGCGAAGTTCGAACCCGAACTCCGCGCCGGCCATCTCAGGCGTCCTTTTCCGCGAGGAACTCGTGTGCGTCCTCCAGGATGTTCCGGGGACCGTCCTGCGTGATAGTGTTTAATGCCTGTTCGTAGTCGCGCCACTGGAGGTCCGAATGCTCGTTGGAGAGCTCGGCGGAGGCCTCGAAGGATCTCGCGATGAAGAGATGAACCGTCTTGTGGATCCGATCCCCGTTCGCCTCGAAGACGTAGTCGTAATCGTCGCGAAAGCCGTCGATGAGGCGGAAATCCTCGATTCCCGCCTCCTCCTGCACCTCCCGGATGGCGGTCTGTTGGAGTTCTTCGTCCCCTTCCACGCCGCCTTTGGGGAACTCCCAGTCCCCGGGGCGGCTTTTGAGAAGGAGGTACTCGCGCCGGCCCCGGGTGTCCCGGTAGAGGATGGCACCGGCGCTCGTTGCTTCGACCGTCATTATGTGTACTAAATCGACGACGGATTAAGAGAATGTCGGAGACTCCCCGCGAGACGGCCGCGGCGCACAACCACGCCGCTTTTGAGGGTGGACGTCGTCGAGTACGGTTACGCGCATCCCAGCCATGACTTTCGTAACCAGCCTCACCTTGGAGAGCGGGGACCGAGCGGCCCTCGACGACGTCGTCGAGGACATCCGCGACGTGGTCCGCCGCAAGGGTGCGGAGCTCAAGGGCCCGCACTCCGAATCGCCGAACCAACATTTCGTCCCGCAGTACAAGGGCCTCGACGGCGAGGGCGAGACGTTCGACGCGTGGAGTTACACGGTGTATCGACGCCGCGTCGAGATCCGCGGTGCTGACGACCTCGCGCGCGACATCATGATGTCTTGGGACTTCCCGAACAGCGTCCACGTCACCGCGGACATCGAACGCGTCCAGCACGTCGGCTCGCCGGCGTAGTCCTCTCTCTCTCCTACACCACATATCGGCACGGAGCGACGGCCACACGGGTTTCGTGACGGCTGCCGCCTCAGTACGCGGAATGGCTGACCGCCTCCGTCCGCCGGACGGCCGCCTCAGTACGCGGAATGGCTGACCGCCTCCGTCTGCCGGACGGCCGCCTCAGTACGCGGAGTGGCCGACCGTCCGCAGATAGTCAACGTCACCGGTATGCGCGTCGTCGTCGAACGCCGTCACCCGCACCGCGATCTTCATCCCTTCGCGCACGTTCGCTGGTGCGTCGTGGACGCGTAGCACGGTATCACCGACACGGGCGCGTACGTCCCCGTCGCTATCGGCCTCTGCGTCCGTAACGTACACCGCGAACTCCTCGCCCACCTCGAAACTTGGCGTGGTCGTGCGGAACGACCAGCCGGCGGTGAGCTTCGTCCAGTTCATACGCGACTCACCTCCTCGGACTCGCGGTCGGGAACGTACTCCAGGCCGAACCCGGTGAGTGCGGCGACGAGGAACACCGCGAAGAGGAACCAGCCGTGGAAGACGAACGGTACCACCTTCACCGGGCTGACGAGCATCTCGGGCCCGTACTGCTCGACGAGCGCCGGCATCTGCGAGTAGCCGGCGAGGACGCCGCCCGCCCACGGGAAGATGTAGCCGAGCGCTGAGGTGTTCGCGTCGAGGATGTTCGCCCGCCGGTAGCCGTTGATGTTGAACGACTCGCCGACGCGCGCGACGTACGGCGAGATGGCGATCTCGGCGGCGGTGTTGATCGTGATGGCGGCGTTGACGAGCGCCGTCCCGAGGACGAGCGTCGTCTCCGCGCGCCGCACCGAGGTCGCCGCCGTCGAGAGCAGGAAGTCCTGGATGGCCTCGAACGCCCCGCCGCGGATCATGATTCGCGCGCCGGCGACGATAAGGAGTGTGAGGACGATGAGCGGGAAGAAACCTGACGCCCCCACGTAGAGGCTCCCACCGACGCCCGCGGTCGTGTCGGGGCCGGCCGTCGAGAGGATCGGGAGCCATGTGAACGCCTCCGCGAACGGCGCGTTCGCCGGTGCGACGAACGAGACGATCCCGGAGAGCGATTCGAGACCGAGGAGGAGGTTGGTGGCAATCGCGACGAGGATGCCCCATGTGATCGCCTCGATGATGTGCCGGCCGCGGACGGCCGTGTAGATGACGACGCCCATCGAGACGAGGTGGACGAGTCCGACGGGATTGCCGTTCGGGAGCGCGCCGCTGCCGCCGCCCGTCGGCATCACTGCGCCCGCGATCAGGTAGGCGGCGAACGCAAGCACGGCCGCCGTGATCGCGTACTTGAACCGCGAGGCGACGACGCCGCCGATGTCCGCGTTCTGCGTCACCGCGCTGACGATCGTGGTGTCGCTGACGGGCGCGAGGTTGTCACCGAACGCCGCCCCGGAGAGGATCGCGCCGAACATGAGGACGGGGTTCGCGCCGAGCAACACCGTCGCCGGGAAGAACGTCGTGACGAACGTCACGGCCGTCCCGTAGCCGGTGCCGATCCCGGTGGCGAGCAGCGCCGCGAGGATGAACGTCACCGCTGGGAGGATGGCGAGCAGCGTCGCCTGCGACACCGGGAGCGACTGGGCGATCCAGACGAGGCCGGTGACGAAGCCGCCGTCCTGCAGGAGCTGGGCGAACATCCCCGCCCAGAGCCACGCGACGATGGCCGTCGCGGCCACGCGTTGGGTCATTCCCTCGAAGATCGCGTTCGCGTACGCCGACCAGTTCCCCTTCGCGAAGAACAGTCCGACGATGAGCGCGAACAGCATTCCGACCACGAGCCCGGTCGTGTCGCCGATCCCGAACAGGCCGCTCTGTACCACTGCCCACACGACGAAGACCCCGAGCGGGATCGCACTCGCCGCGGCCCCGCCGTAGAACTCCAGGTCGGGCCCGGACGAGTCGGCCATGTCGAGTTCCGCCTCGACGTCGCCAGGGGTCCCGTCGTCGTTGTTCGTGCGACTCACGACTCACGACTGAGTGTTCGGTAGGTAAATAGCCACGGAACGGGACACCCGGTCGGTGACGGTCCGCGTCGCGCGCGGAACCGACACCTTAGCGCGGAACCGACACCTCGGTATTCGCTCAGTATTTCGCGTCCGCGCCGGTGACCTCGTAGACGTCGTCCATGATGTCGTCTCGCCGCGACTGCCAGCGTGCGAGGCCGTCGGGGCTCGACGGGTACGACTCGTAGTGATCGAGGAGCCGATCGGCGACGCGCTTCGTCTGGTACATCTTGTAGATCTGTCCCCAGTGGCCGAAGCTCTTCGCGGCGACTTTCGCGGCGAGGCCGACGCCGAAGCTCGACGTTCCGGCGTAGAGCGCTTCGCTCAGCTGCTTGCCGGGCAGAGCGGCGAGCAGACTCATGAGGTCGTCGACGTCGACGGCCGTCGAGAGGACGTTGTAGACGTCGAGGGCGGCGTAGCGCGCGCCGAAGTGATCCATAACGCGCTCGTTGTACGACCAGAGGGCGGCCTCGTCGTGGACGCCGTCTTCGAGGGCGTCGATGGCGGCCTCGGCGGCGTACATGCCGGCGTAGGCGGCACCGGCGATCCCGCCGCCCGTCGTGGGGTTGACGTGGCCGGCGGCGTCGCCGACCGCGAGGTAGCCGGGATGTGTTGCCGAGTCGTACGGCCGGCGAGTCGGGAGCGCCGCGCCGAGCTTGTCCGTCACTTCGGCCCCTTGGAACTCGCTACGGTTGCGCAGGTCGTGCTTGAGGTCCTCAACGAGGTGCATCGGCTCCTCGTTCATCTGGAAGCCGAGGCCGGCGTTGATCTCCGTGTCCGTGCGCGGGAAGTACCAGAGGTAGCCGGCGGCGCGCTCGGTCGGCTTGAAGACGAGGGCGTCGTCCCACTCGACGGGCTCGGGGACCTCGACGATCTCCCGGTAGGCCGAACAGAACTGCGAGTAGTCGACGTTCGTATCGAACGTCGACTCGGAGAAGTCCACCTTGTCCTGGAGGAGCGAGAGCGACCCCGCGGCGTCGACGACGAACTCGGCGTCGTACGTGACGGCGTCACCTTGTCGCGTCGCCGTCACCCCGGTGACGCGCCCCGAGCGGTCCTGTTCGACGTCCTGGACGACCGTGTCGTAGTGGAACTCGACGCCGGCCTCGTCGGCGCTCTCGATGATGCGGCGGCCGTATTTCCAGCGGTCGATGACGGCGAGCTCGCCGGGGATGGGGATTTCGAGGACGGTGTCCTCTTGGGGGATCTCGAAGCGGCCGTGATCGACACCGGTGTTGGTGAACGCCGGTTCGAGCTCGGTCTTCGGGATGGCGTCGGGGAAGTTTGCCGCGCCCTTCAGCGCGTCCCCGCAAGCGATGTGGCCCGCCTGCTCGGCGTCCTTGCGTTCGACGACGACAGCGTCGTACCCCGCCTTCGCGGCGGTCGCGGCGGCGTAGCACCCTGACGTGCCGGCACCGACGACGACGAAGTCGAACTCGTGCGTAGTCATACCGCGGTGATTGTGACGGGCCGTGAAAACTCTTTACGGACGTTCTGGGATCGAATCCGTCGTCCACGCGGGGACACGGCGCGATAAAGAGTTTTACCGGCGCTCGTCGAACGGCGTTCCATGACCGACCACACCGTCGAGTTCGTCGGACGCGACGAGAGCATCGAAGTCTCGGAGACCGAGACGATCCTGAAGGCCTGCCTCCGTGAGGGGATCGCCCAGGAGTACTCCTGTCGCGTCGGGATGTGCCTGGCCTGCTCGGCCGAGATCGTCGAGGGCGAGGTCGCCCAGCCGGCCGCGCGCGGCCTCAGCGAGGCGGAGGCCGAGGACTACTGTCTCACCTGCATGGCGCGGCCGCTCTCGGATCTGACGATCGAGCGCGGCAAATACCCGCCGAGTATCGAGACCGACGCCGCGTCGGTCGACCCGGACGGCCCCGTCACCGTGGCCGACGACTAGGGCCGCCGACCGAATCAGAGATCCGGTGCGGGCGCGGCCTTCTGGAGCGCGGTCTCGGCGACGTTCCCGCCGTAGTCGGCGCACCGCGAGAGCGAGTCGACGACGAGCCCGAGGTGTTGGGCCTCGTGCGGTTCGAGGTCGCGCAGGAGGTCGTCGAGCGCGCGCGCGTGCTCGTCGATCCCGAGGACGGACTCGCGGGCGCGGTTCGCGAGTTCCGTCGCGTCGTCGCGCTCGTCCGCGAAGAGGGCCTCCATGGCGGTGTCGACGACGTCCGCGGCGTCCGCGCGCAGGTCGTCGAGGGCGTCGGCGGCCCCCTCGGGGACCGGTTCGTCGAGTTCGAGGGCGACGTTGGCGATCTTCGCGGCGTGGTCCCCGATGCGTTCGAGTTGGCGCGCGCTGGAGTGATAGTCGAAACACGTCTCGCGCGTGACGCCGATCTCCTGGGCGGTACGCGGCGAGCGCAGCGACCCGCGGAAGATGCGCGAGACGACGAACCAGAGGCGATCGACGTCGTCGTCGCGCTCGATGACGTCCTCGGCCATATCGTGGTCGTTCTCACGGAGTGCCGTAACGGCGTCGTCGAGCATGGAGCGCGCGATGAGGCGCATCCGCCGGACGGCGTTGTGAATCGAGAGCTCGCTCGAATCGAGGAGGTCTTGGACGACGATACGGTCGCTCGTCTCCTCGAGGACTTCGAGCCCGACGAGGCCCTGCGTGGCGTTGCGGACGACGCGGCGCTGATCGGACGTGATGCGACTCGCCTCCAAGACGAGGACGTCGAATCCGCTCACGTACATCGTCATCACCGTCCGCGTGAGCGCGTCGCCCTCCATGCCGGTGATGTCGAACGTCCCGCGCTGCGTCTCGTCCTCGCTCACGGGGGAGAGCAACAGCGACCCGCTGTCCGGGTGGAAGGAGATTTCGTCGCCGGCGCTGACGTCGTGGTCGCGCGCCCAGTCCTTCGGAATCGAGACGGTGAACGTCGAGCCACCGGTGACCTGCACCTTGCGGCGTTCCATACGTGACCCATGAACTGGTTCGATATATTAATTCTCCTATCTATATACTCAGAATATGGCCTATTCGTGGCTTAGGGGGCGAATATACCGATATATACGTTCAGGGGTAGAGAGCTATTGAGTGGTCTATAGCACTCTCGTCCTAAGCCTATAGATACAAACAAAAATATATACCTCATAGCAGGGTACATACGCGAGTTCGCGGACATACGACGTGATGGCACGGACAAGCGGCTCCGACATCGTCTCGCGTAGGAACGTTCTGGCCGGCGTCGGCATCGCCGGTATCGGGACACTCGCGGGATGTACCGGCGGACAGTCGACGGGTACCGGGGAAGACAGCACGGAGACGAGCCCGACGCAGTCGGACAGCTCGCATCTGAAGGCCGGGGGCTCCTCGACCGTCTATCCCATCGCAAACACGGCGGCGTCCTACTGGATGGCGAACGCTCCCGCCTCCGACACGGAGTACTGGGGACCCGAGCAGTACGGGATCGACACCGAGCAGAACCTCGCCGACTACTGGGCTGGCCTCTACGGCTTCGAGACGAGCAGCTCCGGCGTTCCGTTCTCGGTCGCCGTCGGGCTCAGTCACTCCGGGACGGGCCTGGAGAAGCTCCGCCGTGGTCAGGTGGACTTCGGCGACGCGAGCGCGCCGGTCTCGGCCGAACTCCCGGACGCCAGCGAGGAAGAACTCTCGAAGTTCACGAACCACGTCGTGGGTGTCGACGCCCAACCCATCGTCGTCAGCCAAGCGATCTACGACGCGGGCGTCACCAAGCTCACCATCGAAGAGCTCCGGGGGATCTATCGCGGCGAGATCACGAACTGGTCGGAGCTCGGCGGACCTGACGAGGCCATCCAGGCGGTCGGGCGCGCCGAGGGATCGGGCACGGACACCTCCTTCCGCGTGAACGTCCTCGGCGGTCCCGACGCGCCGATGCCCGGCGTCGACCTCCGGAAGGGGGAGAACCAACAGGTCAAGACTGTCGTTGCGAACTCTAACAACGCGATCGCGTACATGGCCCTCGCCTTCATCGAACCCGACGGCGCGGTTCCGCCGGTCGCGCTCGAGATCGAGGGCACGACCTATGAATACGGGAAGAACCTCTCCGAGAAGGGGTATCCGCTGGCGCGCGACCTCCACATGTACACCTACGACGGCACCTCGAAGAAGGAAGCCGCCTTCCTCAACATGATTCTCAGCGAGTTCGGCCAACAGACCTTCGTCGAGCCGAACAACTACCTCACGCTCACCGATAGCCGCCGGGAGGAGGAGCGCTCGAAGCTCCCCGCCCGATCCTGAACGGGGCGGCTCGGTGGTGTCTATATAGATCTATATATCTCTAATAGTAGAATACTTATTCGTATGTGGGCTCTCTCACGATGATGACCGACGAGCCGGTTTCTCGGCGTGCGGTCCTCGCGGGTGGAGCGGGACTCGCGGCATCGTTCGCTGGTTGTATCAGCACGAGCAAGACACCTCCCGGTAGCGGCAGTGACGAACCCGCGACGACCGGGAACTCGGGTGGAACGGGTACCGAACGTCCGTCCCCGCTGACGGCCGGTGGCTCCTCGACAGTCTACCCGATCGCTGACACCGCGTCGTCGTACTGGGAGGCGAACGCCCCGCCGTCGAACACCGAGTATTGGGGGCCCGAGCAGTACGGTATCGACACGGAGCAGTCCCTCGCCGACTACTGGGCCGGCCGCTACGGCTTCGAGAATGGGAACGGTGGGCAGGCCCCCTTTTCCGTCTCCGTCACCCTCAGTCACTCCGGGACTGGCTTGGAGAAGCTCCGTGACCAGCAGGTCGACATCGGTAACTCCAGCGCGCCGGTCTCGGCCGAGCTCCCGGACGCCAGCGAGGACGAACTCGCGACGTTCGAGAACCACGTCGTGGGTGTTGACGCCCAGCCTATCGTCGTCAGTCAGGCGATCTACGACGCGGGTGTCACGGAGATCTCCGCGGAGACACTGAAGGCTATATACAAGGGCGAGATCGACGATTGGCGGGACGTCCCCGGCTACGAGGGGCCGTCTAAGTCCATCCAAGTGATCGGTCGCGCCGCGGGGTCGGGCACGGACACTGCGTTCCGCGCGAACCTCTTTGGAGATCCGAACGCCCCGATTCCCGGCATCGACCTCCGAAAGGGCGAGAATCAGCAGGTCAAAACCGTCGTCTCCAGCTCGGACAACGCCATCGCGTACATGGCGCTCGCGTTCGTCGACGACTCCGTCCCCGCTATTACCCTCGTCTTCGACGGGAAGCGCTTTGTCCCCGGCGAGAATCTCGGCGATCCCGACTACCCGCTGTCGCGTGACCTCCACATGTACACCTACGACGGCACCTCGAAGAAGGAGGCCGCCTTCCTCCGCATGATCATCAGCGACTACGGGCAGGAGAACTTCGTCAAGCCAACAGGCTACGCCGCACTCACCGACGAGCGACGGCAGAATCAACTCTCCGCACTCCCCGACCCACAATGAGTATCGCAGACGGGACAGCACGCACGCGGCTCGCGAACCTCGACGAGGGGACGCGACGCGTCGGTTCCGGATGTGCGCTCACCATCGTCGCCACCGTCGCCGCGTTCCTCGCGCTCCCCGCCGCGACGATCTATCCGCTCCTCGGCTTCCTCGCCGTCGTCGGCTACGGTTGGTGGCGCTATCAGGAGGCGACCGCGAAGGTCGTGATGGCACTCATGACGGCCTCGACTGTCGTCATCCTCGCACTCATCACCGCTTACCTCCTGTTGCAGTCTCTCCCCGCTGTCCGACAGATGGGGCTCGGGCTACTCACGCACGTCGGCGGGACGATGTGGTCGCCGAACACCGGCGTCTTCTCGTTGGTTCCGATGATGTGGGGGACCTTCCTCACCACCATCATCGCGATGTGCGTCGCCGGCCCACTCGGCATCGCTGGCGCGCTCTTCACGAGCGAGATGGCTCCCCGCTGGGCCCGCGAAGTCATCAAGCCCGCCATCGAGATCCTAGCCGGCATCCCCTCCATCGTCTACGGCTTCCTTGGCTTCGTCATCGTCAACGACTACATGATGCGCGAACTCTCCCTCCCGATCTACGGCAGCCTCTTCGGCGCGGGCGTCGTCATCGGCCTGATGGCGCTCCCAACCATCGTCTCCGTCGCCGAGGACGCCCTTGCGGCCGTCCCCGCCGAGATGAAGGACGGATCTGCCGCGCTCGGCGCGACCGGCTGGCAGACGATCACCGCCGTCACGCTCCCGTCCGCGTTCTCGGGCGTCTCGGCGGCCGTCATACTGGGCGTCGGGCGTGCGCTCGGTGAGACGATGGCCGTCACGGTCATGCTCGCGCACACGCAGACGCTCCCCGACCCGCTCTACGACGTCTTCGGCGCGAACGGACAGGAGACGCTCACGAGCCTCATCGCGAGCCAGTACGGCATCGCCTCCGGCGACCACATGAGCGCGCTGTTCGCCGCGGGCGTCGTCCTCTTTATCACCGTCCTCACGCTCAGTATCGGTTCGCAGTTGGTCGAAGCGCGGATGCGCGAGAAGCTCGGTGGTGGCGCATGAAGGCCGACATCGACGCGCGGAACGCGCTCGTCAAACGCGGGAACTCCACGCTTGATGTCGTCGCCACCGGTATTGCCGGCTTCGCCCTCCTCGGTGCGGTATTTGGCGCTCTCGCGCTCTTCGAGGTGTTCGCCGTCACGGATACGGTGGCTGGCCTCACTGTCGCGACGTGGTTCGGCGTCCTGCTCGCCGCTCTCGGTCTCGGTCTGCTCGTCGTCGGTGCCGCCTCGCGAGCGGGCGTCGTCCGGTCCGAACCGGACCGGACGGCCGGCCCTGTCGCCGGTGTCGTGTTCGGCTTGATCGGCTTCGTCGTCGGTGGCCTCGTCGCCTCGCAGACGCTCAGCCTCGGCACGCTCTGGCCGCTCGCCGCGCTCGCCGTCGCTGGCGTCGCCACGCTCTGCACCGTCTACCCGCGGGGAGACGTCGGCGCGACGCTTCCGAGCGGTGCACTCGCGCTCTTCGCGGGCGCGGTCGTCGCCACGGGCGTCGTCGCGCCCGGTTGGTCGTGGACGCCGATCCAAGGATCGTTCACGCTGAACGGCGATATCGCGGTCCCCGTTCTGGTGATCGTCATCGGCTTCCTCGTCGCGTGGATGGCCGCGCGAGCGTACAGCGGCTTCGGCACGCAGGGGAAACAGGCGAGCGCCTACCTACTCGTCTCCGCGAGCGCCGCGGGCATGCTCGTTCTCCTCCTCCTGCTCGTCTCCTACATCGTCGTCCGCGGCTGGGGACCGATGACCGAAGGCGTCCGCTGGGGGCTCTTCTGGGCGAACTGGACGTACTTCTACGTTCCACCCATCGACCGCTACGTCATCGTGGACGGGCCCGTCCTCTGGTTCCACTGGCCGTTCGTAATGAACGGGCACGCCCTCCTGAACGATATCAACGGCATCATGCCCGCCATCGTCGGCACCGTCTGGCTCGTCCTCGGGGCCATCCTGTTCGCCGTGCCCCTCGGCGTCGGTGCCGCCGTCTTTCTCACTGAGTACGCCGGCCAGTCCCGCTTCACGCAGCTCGTTGAGGTCTCGACGAACGGCCTCTGGAGCACGCCGAGCATCGTCTACGGGCTCTTCGGATGGGCGTTTCTCGTGCCGCGACTCGGGAACAACCAATCGATCCTCGCCGGCCAGCTCGTCCTCGGATTCATGCTCCTCCCGCTCGTCATCATCACGAGCCGTGAGGCGCTCATGAGCGTCCCCGACGCCTACCGGGACGCCAGCGCCGCGCTCGGCGTCGGCAAGTGGGAGACGATCAAGAGCGTCGTCCTCCCCGCCGCGATGCCCGGCGTCACCACCGGGATCATCCTCGGTGTCGGCCGCATCGCCGGCGAGACGGCTCCGATCCTGCTCGTCTCCGCCGGGTCACCGTTCCCGAGCACCGCGCCGAACGTCCTCTCGGGTTTCCACCTGTCGACGACGCCACCGTTCGTCACGAACGACGCGCTCTTACAGGCGACGAGCGCGCTTCCCTATCAGCTCTATGCCGTCATCACCGCCGGCGTCAACGACAACCCCGGACTCGCGTGGGGGACCGCGCTCGTCCTCCTGCTCGTCGTCCTCTCGTTCTACGCCATCGGCATCGCCTCGCGAATCTACTTCCGCAAGCGCTTGGAGGCCTAACACATGAGTGAACACATCGCCACCGAAACCGCGACCGACGCACAGTCACCGAACACTACGGCCGGGGAGACGGTCGAGGCGGTCGAGGACGAGTGGACGGAGTACGACTTCGCCGGCGACGCCAAGTTCTCCGCGACCGACCTCAACGTCTGGTATGGCGACGACCACGCGCTCCACGACATCACGATCGACATCCCCGAGAACTCCGTCACCGCCCTTATTGGGCCATCCGGCTGTGGGAAGTCCACATTCCTCCGGTGTCTCAATCGAATGAACGACCGCATCAAGGCCGCACGCGTCGAGGGCTCCGTCGAACTCGACGGGCGGGAAATCTACCAGGAGGGCGTCGATCTCGTCGAGCTCCGAAAGCGCGTCGGGCAAGTCTTCCAGAGCCCGAACCCCTTCCCAAAATCCATCCGCGAGAACATCGTCTACGGACCGCGCAAGCACGGCGATATCCAGACCGGGCTGCTATCGCGGCTCCTCGGCCGCGACGACAGCGACGCCGAGGACGACCTCGTCGAACGCTGTCTCCGCGGGGCCGCGCTCTGGGACGAGGTACACGACCGCCTCGACGACAACGCTCTCGGGCTCTCCGGCGGCCAACAACAGCGCCTCTGTATCGCCCGCGCGCTCGCCGTCGACCCCGATGTCCTCCTCATGGACGAACCCGCGTCCGCCCTCGACCCCATCGCGACGTCGAAGATCGAGGACCTCGTCGAGGACCTCGCCGAGGAGTACACGGTCGTCATCGTCACCCACAACATGCAGCAGGCCGCCCGTATCAGCGATCAGACCGCCGTCTTCCTCACCGGCGGCGAGCTCGTCGAGTACGGCGACACCGACCAGATCTTCGAGAACCCGCAGAGCCAGCGCGTCGAGGACTACATCACCGGCAAGTTCGGGTAACTCCCCGAACGCTTTACAACACCCCACCCACACCACCACCCATGCCACGCGAAAGCTACCAAGAACAACTGGAGACCATGCAGGGGGATGTCCTCTACATGAGCGAGGTCGTCATCGACCGTCTCCGGCTCGCACTCGAGGCGATGGAACAGAAAGACGAGGAGGCCGCCCACGAACTCATCGAGGGCGACGACGAGATCAACGACCTCTACCTCGATCTCGAACAGGACTGCATCGACCTGCTCGCGCTCCAACAACCCGTTGCCGGCGACCTCCGACTCATCGCCTCGTCGTTCAAGATCATCACCGACTTAGAACGCGTCGCCGACCTCGCCGTCAATCTCGGCGAGTACACCCTTGAGTCCCAGCAGGACATGTTCCCCGAGGTCGACATCAACGCGATCGGCGACCTCACCGTCGAGATGCTTGAAGACGCCATGGCCGCCTACGAGGCTCGCGACGACGAGGCCTGCTACGACATCGCCGAGCGCGACGACGAACTCGACCAGCTCTGCGAGCGCGCCTCCCAGACCGTCGTCCGCGACCTCATCGAGACCGAACTCGACCCCGAGGACCCCGACGAGCGTGTCGAGGAACTCATGCAGGACGTCTCCCGAATGCTGCTCACCGTTCGCGACCTCGAACGCGTCGGCGACCACGCCGTCAACATCGCCGCGCGGACCCTCTACATGGTCGAGAACGACGAAGAGCTCATCTACTGAACCGTTTTCCTCCTCGGGGTCGCTGACGCGACCCACTCGAAGCAAAACCCTTCACGAAAAAGGCCGCGCGACGAAGTCGCGAGAGAATCGCGGACCGTCCGGGGTCTTCGACCCGCTCGGTCCGCGAACGCTCCCGGTGGTTCGTTCGGTTGCGCGAGGCGGTCCTCTCCCGTTCCTTCACGTACCAGAAGGCGACCACCGCGGCGTATGTTCTGACCACCTGCCGCGGGATGCGGTCGGTCGACGCGAGCGATGCCGCGCGTGACCGACACTCGGAGCGCACCACATGTGCGCCACCACTGCGCGACGCGCGTCCCGTGATCGAAGCAGTCGCCTGTCCGCCAGCCGCGGCTCCCCACTCGGCGTCGCACAAAATGGTGTCAGCGTGTCGATCAGCGCCCGCCACCGCTTCTGCCTCGTCGAATCGAGCGAGACGGTCGCCTTCACTCACGCTCGGGCGCTGTGACTCGCGTGCTCGACGAACCCTCTCAGGCTTCGTCGAAGAGCGTCTCGCCCTCAACCATATGTTCCTCGACGGCGTCGAGGTCGAGCGTCAGGCCGAGGCCGGGCGATTCGGGGACCGTGATAGAGCCGTCCTCGATGACGTCCTCCTCCACGAGGTCGCTCCACCAGCCGAGCTCGTAGGAGTGATACTCGACGGCGAGCGAGTTCGGGATTGCAGCGCCGACGTGCGCGGAGGCCATCGTGCCGATGGGCGAGGAGACGTTGTGCATCGCGACCGGGATGTAGTACTGGTTCGCGACGTCCGCGATCTTCTGGGTCTCGCGCATCCCGCCGACCTTCGGGAGGTCGGGCGCGACGATATCGACCGCCTGGTTCTCGATGAGGCGGCGCTCCTCGGTGACGCGATAGCGGTTCTCGCCGACCGTGATCGGCGTGAGCGTGGACTTCGTGACTTCCTCCTGCACGTCGAGGTTCTCCGGCGGAACAGGGTCTTCGAGCCACCAGACGTCGAACTCCTCGATCTCGGCGGCGAGGCGCTTCGCGCTGTTCGGGCTGAACGTCCAGTGGCAGTCGAAGGCGACATCTGCCTTGTCCTTCACGCGTTCGGTGACCTTCTCGACGATCTCGGCCTTGTGGCGAATCTCGCCCGGCCGGAGGTGGCGGTTCGCGCGGTCCTTCTCGTGCCCACTTGGGACGTCGAGATCGAACTTGAGGGCGTCGTAGCCGAGGTCGTCGACGACGCGCTCGGCCTCGTCCGCGCAGGCCTCGGGGTCGGCCTCGTCTTCGGTGTGACAGTCGCAGTAGACGCGGACCTCGTCTCGGTATTTCCCGCCGAGCAGTTGGTAGGCGGGGAGTTCGGTGATCTTGCCCGCGAGATCGTGGAGTGCGACCTCGATGCCGGCGATGGCGGTGACGGTGACGCCCTCGACGGAGCCCTCGCCGCTCATCTTCTGAATGAGGTGCTCGTAGAGCCGGTCGATGTCGAGGGGGTTCTCGCCAATAACGAACGGTGCCATCCGGTCGATGAGTTCGGGGACGCCCGCACCCCAGTAGGCCTCACCGGTGCCGACGACGCCCGCGTCGGTATAGATCCGGACGAGGGTCCACGGGAAGTTCCCGTCGACCATCGTCGTCTGGACGTCAGTGATCTCGACGTCGCGTCCGCCGCCGCGCTCCGCCGTAGCACCCATCGTTTCTGCGGAGAGTTCGCGCATCGTGTACTCCGCGTTCGGGTCGTGGAGCTGTCGGTAATCCTTCGCCATAGTCGCGAGATTCACTCGCCAAGGGGTAAATCTTGTGAGTCTTTCGCGTTAGTCTTCGTCGGCGAGGCGGTTGAGAGCGTAGACGGTGCGGAGGACGTTCCCGGCGGCCCCGCGCGCGTACGTGAGGCCGTCTGTCTCGCGAACGTGTTTGAGGACGCGCTCCGAGGCGTGCTCGGGCGCGGCGGCGATCCCCGCGTCGTTCGTCTCGGCCCACTCCATCACGCGGAGGTCACTCTTCGAGTCGCCCATTACGAGCGTGAACGGATCGTTGATTCCGAGCACGTCGAGTGCGGCCTCGACGCCCGCGACCTTATCGAGTTCGCGCGCCGTCACCTCCGCGGCGTCGCCCTCATAGTAGGCGAGTTGCACGCGATCGAGGACGGACGCAGCTCCCTCCGAGACGTCGGCCTCGTCGGGAAGCACGCCCGCCTCGTCGAGGACCGCCGCGATTTCCGGGTCGCGCGTCGCGTAGTACGAGCGGACGTCGGCGGGCGTCGCGTCGTCGATCGCGGCCGCGAGGAGCTCGGTGACGTAGACGATCGCCTCGTCGATGATCTCGACTGCGGCCTCGCTCCCCGTTTCGTGGTTCGGCTTCAGGGTGACGTTGAACTCGTTGCCCTGGAGGTGACAGCCCCGCCGAACGCGCTCGGGGGCGTCGGGGAGGACGCGCGAGCGGACGTAGCCGAAGACGTCCCGAACGCGCTCGTCGAGATCCTCGTAGAGCAGCCGCTTCGTCTCCGACCCGTGACCTGGCGTGAACACGCCGCTCCCGGCTTCGTAAACGATGGAGACGTCCCCTGAGTGGACGAGCTCGTTGCCCAACCCCTGATTGAGGAACCCCTTGACGTTCTCCAAGGTCTGTCCCGTACAGACGACGATCGGGACGCCGTGTTCGTGGAAGACCGTGAGGAGATGGAGGGTCTCGCGCGGGATCTCGTTGTCCGTGCTTCCGGCCGAGCGCAGCGTCTCGTCGACGTCGAGCACGAGGACGTTCACCGGCCGTTCGTGTTTGCTGTGGAGGTCAAGCGCGGTGAACGCCTGCTCGCGGGTCGCGTGCGCGGCGAGTGACGCGTAGGTCTCGCCGTGTGCGTCCGCTACCGCGTCCCGGCGCTCCGCGAGCTCGTCGCTGGCCTCCTCCCAATACTCTAGGGCGACCCGCGAGTCGACCGGCGGGAAGAGATCGATGAAGTCCTGATACGCGCGGAGCGTGCCGGTGTCGAACGTCTCGTACAGCGTGTACAGCTCGTCGTACCGCTCCATGGTCCGTGTCGTTCCCGTCACCGTATAAATGGCCCCGGTCGCGGTGCGACGCCCGTCTCCCCGCCCGGCGTCGGATTGCTCGCCGCCGGGCCCCGAACCGATACCGTGCCAACTCCATCGGCAACGAAACGACCATACAACCGGCACTCGAAACCGGGAGACATGAAGAACGTCGACGACCTCATCGACAGCGCGGGCGATCTCGCTGCCCGCGGCCTCTCGCGGGGCGAGATCGCGGACGAACTGAACGTCTCGCGCGAGACGGCGAGCTGGCTCGTCGAGCGCGCCGGGCGGAGTACCGATGCCGTCGAGTCCGAGACCACCCGTGCGGGCGGCCCGCAGGACGTCCACGTCGACTGGAGCGCGATCGGTGAAGCCGGCGCGCGCCTCTCGGCGGTCGGTGCGGCCCTCGCCGACCTCCTGCGCGAGCACAGCCACGAGGTCGACCTCGTCATCGGCGTCGAGAAGGCCGGCGTCCCGCTCGCGACCGCCGTCGCGCGCGAACTCGAAACCGACCTCGGGACGTACACGCCACGCAAACACCAGTGGGAGGAAGGCGACATCGAGGACCTCGGTGGGAGTTTCAGCCGGAACTTCGCGCAGGTCGAGGGTCGAGACTGCTTCGTCGTCGACGACACCATCACCTCCGGAACGACGATCAGCGAGGCCGTCGAGGCCATCAAGGAGAGCGGCGGCAACGCCATCGCCGCGTCCGTTCTCGTCGACAAGCAGGGTGTCGGCGACGTCGACGGCGTTCCCGTCGATGCGCTCATGCAGGTCATCCGCGTCGGCAACGATTCCAACGAGGACGACGCGTAACGGCTACACCGTCGTTCAGACATCGGGAGCCACATCCTCCGTCGCTCGTGCGTTGCCGCTCACTCGTTTGGCGGCGACGCAGTCGCCCCCAGCACAACGCCTTTCCCCCCTCACCGCCAACCGACGTGCATGACGTTCGATCCGATGAGCGAGGGGCTAGACGATGACGAGGTGCAGGAGACGGTCGATTCAGCGATCGAGAACAACGAGGTCGTCCTCTTCATGAAGGGGACGCCGGTGATGCCCCAGTGTGGCTACTCGAAGCGGGCGGTCGGCCTCATCGGCCAGTACCGCGACGACTTCGAGGCCGTCGACACCCTCCAGAACCTGGAGGCGTTCCGCGAGGCGCTGAACGAGCACTCCGGCTGGGAGACGATCCCCCAGGCGTACGTCGAGGGCGAGTTCGTCGGCGGGAGCGACGTCCTCGCGCAGCTCGACGAGGAGGGCGACCTCGCCGACACGCTCAACGCCGCCGACGCCGCGGACGCTGACGCCGAGACGGACGCCGACGCGGAGGCCGCCCCTGACGGTGGGAGCGACGAGGACCTCGACGCGCCTTTCTGACGGCCGAGCTGCCCGTATTCTTCGAGTACCGGAACGACGGACGAGAAGTGGCGTGACGCGTCTGGTTAGCGGTCGTCCGGCAGGTCGTTCCACGGCGCGAAACCGGGATCGACGCGGCGCTCGGCGGCGTCGATGGCGTCGATGCGGCGGATCTCGTCGTCGGTGAGGTCGACACCGAGGCTGTCCCAGTTGTCCGCGATGTGGTCTTCGGAGGTTGCCTTCGGGATCGCCGTGACGCCCTTCTCGCGGAGCCACGCGAGCGCGACCTGTGCTTCGCTGGCGTCGTGAGCCTCGGCGATGTCGCCGAGCACGTCGTCCCCGAAGACATCGCCGCGCGCGAGCGGCGAGTACGCGACGAGTTCGATATCCGTCTCCGCCATGAACGAACGGAGCTGACGCTGCTGGAGGAAGGGGTGCAGCTCCACCTGGTTGGCGAAGATCGGTTCGTCCATGACCTCCTGGGCCTCCTCAAGGTGTCGTCGCTCGAAGTTCGAGACGCCGATGTGCTCGATCTTTCCGTCCGCTTTCAGCTCCTCGAGAGCAGGAAGAGTCTCCTCGGGATCGTACGTCCGGCCCGGCCAGTGGATGTAGAGGAGGTCGACGGAGTCGACGCCGAGTTTGTCGAGACTTTCCTCGGTGCTCTTGATGACGCCGTCGTGGTCGGCATGGTCGATCCACACTTTCGTCGCCAGGAAGACGTCCTCCCGCTCGACGTCGGCGTTCGCGATCCCGCGCCCGACGTCCTCCTCGTTGCCGTACGCTTGGGCGGTGTCAATGTGGCGATACCCCATTTCGAGGGCCGTCTCGACGGCGTTCGCGCACGCGTCGGGATCCGTGTTCTCCCACGTCCCGAGGCCGAGTCGCGGCATCCCGTTCGCGCGCGGAACGTCGTCGCTGGTGAACTTCGACATAGCCGATACCTGCCCCGGAAGCGCCAAAGGCGTTCGGGCGGCGGCGAGTCCCACCACCGACGACATCGCTCTGGCACGGTACGTACCACCACAACCGGCGAGCGCGCCCCCTTTGTGTGTCGGGGTCCGTAGGGCGCGTATGGAGACGGTCTACGAACTGCTCGCCGACCTCCCGGCGAGCGCGACGCTCCGCGCGCCCCCGGCGTCGCTCCCCGCCCGTGAGGTCCGCGCGACGTCGTACAAGGTTGGGAACTACCTTCGCTCGCGCGGCGTACATCGCGGCTCCGTCGTCGGCGTCGCGGACGATCCGGACCCGAAGGCGGTCTTCGCCTTCCTCGGGGCAACGCTCCTCGCCGCGCCCGTCCGCTTCGATCCGCCGCACGCGTTCGACGGCCGCGCCGTCGTCGCCCCCACCGCGACGCTCGACGCCTACGACCTCGGCCCCGGTGGTCAGCGCGTCGGCTACGGCGAGCGCCCCGAAAATCCGGCCGACGGCCACTTCGAGGGCGGCGTCTGGAGCGAGAATCCCGCGTTTCCGCCCGTCTCGTTCGACGGCGATGTCCGCGCCCTTCGCGACGCCGACGGCGACGGTTCGAGCCAAGCGGCCCTCCTCGCGCGTGCCGGGAACGTCGCTACAACCCTCGACGCCGAGAACGTCGTCGCGATCCGGGCACCGTTCACCCACGAGTCGACAGTCGTCGGCGTCCTCGGCGCGCTCCGTGCCGGCGCGACGGTGCTACTGCCGGACGATGGGATTGACGACAAAACGGACAGTGCGGACGATACCGAGACGGACGGCGCGGCGGTCGGTGACGTCGCGATCGTGACTGATGACGTCGACAGCGTGCCCGAGGGTCGCGTGCTCTCGTTCTAGCCTTCGACCTCGGCCATCGCCGCCAAGAGCCGATCGACGTCGTCGGCGGTGTTGAAGACGTGGAAGGACGCCCGTACGGTTCCCGTGGGGAGCGCGCGGACGACGACGTCGCGCTCCCGGAGGCCGGCGACGAGCGTCTCTGGATCGTCGCTCTCGAATGCGACGAGCCCTGATTCGTACTCGCGCGGCCCGACCAGTCGGCCGTCGGCGAGGCCATCCTTGAAGCGGTCGGTGAGCCGCTCGATCCGCGCACGGATCGTGTCGAGGCCGATCTCGTCGACGACGTCGAGCGCCTCGATCAGGCCTGCGTGTGGGCCCGGCGAAACTGTCCCGACTTCGAGGCGGCGCGCGCCCGCGTGAAACTCGTAGCCCTCACCCTCGGGATTGCGGACGCTCCGGTAGCCGACCTGTAACGGTTCGAGGCGCTCCGCGGCTACGGGGTCGACGTAGAGGAACCCCGCGCCCCACGGGCCACAGAGCCACTTGTGGCCGGCGGCGGCGACGTACTCCGCACCCCACGACTCGACGGGCATCGGCGCTTGGCCGGGTACCTGCACGGCGTCGACGAGCACCTCCGCGCCCGCGTCGTGGGCGTCGGCGACGAGGTCCGCGACGGGGAGATGCGTGCCCGCGGTCCACGTCAACGCGGAGAGACAGACGAGGCGGGCGTCGGCGACGGCCTCCCGATAGGCCGCGCGGTCGATTCGGCCCGCCTCGGTGGGGACGACGCGCGTCGTCACACCGTGGGCGTCACGGAGTCGTCGCCACGGGAGGACGCCGGCCGCATGCTCGACGTCCGTCCGGACGACGACGTCGCCCGGTTTCCAGTCGATCGCGGTCGCGATGCGGTTCACCCCGTCTGTCGTGGACTGCGTGAGCGCGACGTTCGCGGGGTCGGTGTCGAGAAACGTTCCGAGACGCTCGCGGGCGTCGTCGAACAGGGCGGCCGCCGTCCGATACGGGTTGTCCGCAGCGTGCGCCTCGTACTCGTGGCGTTCGAGCGCGTCCTCGGCCGCCTCGACGACCCGCCGAGGGGACGGCCCGCTCGCGCCCGTGTTCAGGTACGTGGCGTCGGCGAGTGCGGGGATATCGGCGCGGAGCGTCTCCGGATCCATACGCTCACTCCGTCGCCACGGGACAGAAATCTTGGGGGACTACTCGGCGAGGCGTTCGCGGATCGGCGCTGCGACGGCGTCCGGTGGGGCGTCGAACCACCGCGTCTCGACGATCTCGTCGCCCGGGTCGAGTTCGACGTCGCTGCCGAGGGGTTCGGCCTCGAAGTGGATCCAGAGGCCGCTGGCCCCCTCGCCGTCGTCGACGATCGAGAACGTCTGTCGGCGTGCGTGGAACGCGCCGGTGAGCGCGCACTCGACGCCGAGCTGTTCGGCGACGTGGCGTTTCGCGGTCTGTTCGTGGTTCTCGTGGCGCTCGAGGCCCCCACCGGGGAGGTCCCAGACGTCCGGGTTCCCCCGGTAGCGAACCAGCAGCGTCCGGCCGTCGGTTTCGAGCAGCGTGCGTGCCCCGCCGAGCCGGCCTTCGCTCGCGCTCGTCAGACAGTCGACGAGCGCCTCGCGCGGTACAGTGGTCCGCTCTTCGACGACGGGGAACTCCCCGTACGCCCCTCGCAGCTGTTCGATAGTGTCACCGACAGCCGCGTTCCCCTGTCGCGACATGCACATTCGTAGGGGCCTTGGCGGGAAAAACTATTGGGGTCGTGTTGTGACCGCTCGTTCCTCATACGGTATTGTTTGGGATGGGTACCCATACCGGACCGTCTCGACTCCGAGAGACGCACGTCCAAGACACCTCCGAGAACGCCGTATTCGGTCATCTCAGGCCCCGATCATCGCTTCAGAAGCCTTTTGCTTGCCCGCTTTGAACCGTGGGATACATGCACGATGACCTGAACTGGGCCATCGGCGGGGAAGCCGGCGATGGAATCGCCTCCACCGGGAAGGTGTTCGCGCAGGCACTCTCCCGCGCCGGCCGCCACGTCTTCACCTCGAAGGACTTCGCGTCCCGCATCCGAGGTGGCTACACCGCTTACAAGGTCCGAACCTCGGTTGATCGCGTTCAGAGCGTCGTCGACCGCCTCGACGTCCTCATCGCGCTCACCGAGCGGACCGTCGAGGAGAACATGGACGAACTACACGACGACTCCGTCATCATCTACGACGGCGAACGGACGGAGTTCAGCGACTTCGAGGTCCCCGAGGGGATGATCGGCCTCGACGTCCCGCTGAAGTCGCTCGCTGAGGACGCGGGCGGCGCGCTGATGCGGAACATCGTCGCCCTCGGTGCCGTCTGCGAGGTCGCGGAGTTCCCCATCGAGAACCTCGACGAGTCGCTCCAGAAGCGCTTTGGCTCCAAGGGCGAGAAGATCGTCGAGAACAACAAGGAGGCCGCGCGCCTCGGTGCCGACTACGTCGACGAGCACTACGCCGACGACGTGGGCACGCTCGACTACGAACTCGAGACGACGGACAACGACTACGTCCTCCTCAACGGCGACGAAGCCATCGGGATGGGCGCGATCGCCGCCGGCTGTAAGTTCTACGCCGGCTATCCGATCACGCCCGCGACGGACGTCATGACGTACCTTACGGGCCGTATCGAGGAGTTCGGCGGGCATGTCGTCCAAGCCGAGGACGAGCTCTCCGCGATCAACATGGCGCTCGGCGCGGCCCGCGCCGGTGCGCGCTCGATGACCGCGACGTCGGGTCCGGGTATCGACCTGATGACCGAGACGTTCGGGCTCGTCGCGACCTCCGAGACGCCGCTCGTCATTGCCGACGTCATGCGCTCGGGCCCCTCCACGGGGATGCCGACGAAGCAGGAGCAGGGCGACCTCAACATGCTCCTCTACGGTGGTCACGGCGAGATCCCGCGCTTCGTCCTCGCACCGACGACGGTCGCGGACTGTTTTCACAAGACCATCGAGGCGTTCAACCTCGCCGAGAAGTATCAGACGCCGGTGTATCTCGCCTCCGACCTCGCGATGGCGGTCACCGAGCAGACGTTCGCCCCGGAGGAGTTCGATATGGACGCAGTCGAGATCGACCGCGGGAAGGTCGTCGACGAGGACGACATCTCCGCCTGGCAGAACGAGAAGGACCAGTTCAAACCCCACGCCATCACCGAAGACGGCGTCAGCCCGCGCGCCTTCCCCGGAACCGAAGGCGGCGTCCACATGAGTACCGGGCTTGAGCACGACGAGCTCGGTCGCCGCACGGAGGAGGAAGAAGAACGCATCGAGCAGGTCGATAAGCGCGAGCGGAAGGTCGAGACCGCCCAAGAGCAAGAGGATTGGAGCCCGGTCGAATACGGCGACGCGGACGCAGACACGCTCGTCGTCTCCTGGGGATCCAACGAAGGAGCACTCGTCGAGGCTCTCGACCTCCTGGAGGAGGAGGGCGTCGACGTCCGCGTCCTCTCCGTCCCCTACATCTACCCGCGCCCCGACCTTTCCGAGGATGTCGCGGACGCGGAGACGACCATCGTTGTCGAGTGTAACGCGACGGGACAGTTCGCCGACGTCATCGAGAGCGACGTGCTCGAACGCGTCGATCGCATCAACAAGTACAACGGCGTCCGCTTCAAGGCGGACGAACTCGCGGCCGACATCAAGGAGGTCATCGCATGAGCTCAGACGTTCGATTCACCGATTTCAAGTCCGACAAACAGCCGACGTGGTGCCCGGGATGCGGCGACTTCGGGACCATGAACGGCATCATGAAGGGGCTCGCCGAGACCGGCAACTCCCCCGACGAGACGTTCGTCGTCGCCGGCATCGGTTGTAGCGGCAAGATCGGGACGTACATGCGCTCATACGCCCTCCACGGCGTCCACGGGCGCGCGCTCCCCGTCGGAACCGGTGTGAAGGTCGCCAACCCCGACATCGAGGTCGTCGTCGCCGGCGGCGACGGT
This sequence comes from Halarchaeum salinum, assembly GCF_039520965.1. NCBI lineage: Archaea > Methanobacteriati > Methanobacteriota > Halobacteria > Halobacteriales > Halobacteriaceae > Halarchaeum > Halarchaeum salinum. The sequence goes on along the minus strand of NZ_BAAABL010000056.1, from coordinate 8,889 downwards.
GACGGCTACTCCATCGGGGCCGGCCACTTCATCCACGCTGTCCGGCGCAACATCGACATCACGTACGTCGTGATGGACAACCGCATCTACGGGCTCACCAAGGGGCAGGCATCCCCGACGTCCCGGCCGGACTTCGAGACGGCGACGACGCCCGAGGGCCCCAAACAGCCCCCGGTCAACCCGCTCGCGCTCGCGCTCTCCGCCGGTGGGAGCTTCATCGCCCAGTCGTTCTCCTCGAACGCCCTGCGCCACCAGGAGATCGTCCAGCAGGCCATCGAGCACGACGGCTTCTCGATCGTCAACACGTTCAGCCCGTGCGTGACGTTCAACGACGTCGACACCTACGACTACTTCCGCGACTCCATCGTCGATCTCGACGAGACGGACCACGACCCGACCGACCGCGACGCGGCCAAGGACAAGATCCTCGACAACGACAAGGAGTACATCGGCGTGCTCTGGGAGGACGAGGACGCAGTCGACTACAACACCGCCCACGGCGTCGAGGGCAACATGGCCGACATCGACGAGAGCGGCGCGCCCGACGGTGCAACCGACCTCGTCCGCGAGTTCTACTAACGGACTTTTTTACGCCGAGGGGTCGCCCGGCGACCCGCTCGGCGGCTTCGTGGGTGCGTACCGCGAACGCCCGTGACCGAAGCGACGGCGTCGCTTCGGAATCGTGCCGCGGGGCCCGCCGCCGGCTTCTGTTCTCGCCCAAACGTCGAAAACGACGTGGAGGCGTGCGTATTCAGCAACACTCATTAGCGAAACCCCGGTTCCGTACTGTATGACTGACCACTTCGACGTGGTTATCGCCGGGGCCGGGCCCGCGGGCGCGCAGTGCGCCAGGGATCTCGCGGCACGCGACTACGACGTGCTCGTCCTCGAAACCGAGAACGAGAACGAGTTCCCGCGACAGAGCAACAAGTCCACGGCGGGGACGTTCCCCGGCATGATGGGCTCGTTCGGCATCCCGGACGACGTCGTAATGCAGTTCACGGACGACGTCGTCCTCGAATCGCCCACCAATCACTTCACGCAACACCAGCCGGGTGCAGTGCTGGAGTTCGCGGAGTTCAAGCGCTTCCTCGTCCGCGAGGGGCGCGAGCACGGCGCGGAGTACCGCTTCGACTCGCGCGCGACCGCGCCGATCACGGAGAACGGTTCGGTCGTCGGCGTTCGGTACAACGGCGACGAGGCGGTCCACGCGGATATCGTCGTGGACGCGACGGGGCCGGCAGCACCGCTCGCGAAGCAACTCGGCGTCGTCGAGCTCGAACGGCAGAACCAGGCCATCGGCATCGAGTGGGAGATGGAGGGCGTCGAGGTTGACCATCCTGACTACGCGGATCTCACGGACGCGATGATGTTGCGCCTCGACCACGACCTCGCACCGGGCGGATACTCGTGGATCTTCCACACGGGCGGCGACACGGCGAAGGTTGGACTCTGCTACATCCAGAACGAGAAGTACCACTCGAACACGGACGGCATGAGCATCGACGACTACCTCGAACACTGGCTGGAGAGCGACCCGCGCTTCGACGACGCGGAGAAACTCGAGGGCAAACAGCACCGCGGCTCCGCGCACATCCAGCCGCCGAGTCAGCTCTCGACGGACGGCTTCATGGCGATCGGCGACACCGTCCCGTCCATCGACCCGCTCTGGGGCGAGGGCATCCACAAGGGGATGAAGTCCGCGCGCGCCGCCGCGGTCGCCACCGATCACTGCCTCACGGGGACGGTCGACACCTCCGCCGAGGAGATCGACGTCTACGACAAACTCTGGCACCGCGACGTCGCGCCCGACGCCGGCGTCCGACTCCTGATGACCCACCTCCTCTACTACGCGCCCAACGAACGGTACGACCGGCTCATGCGCGACATCAACGCGATGGACCTCGACACGCTCGCCGCCGCGAACGGCGGGAGCTTGCGCGCCATCTCGAAGCTCCTCCACCGTGAAGACCTCCCGATGCTTCGCGACTTCGCCCGCGAGAACCCCGGGATCGTCAAGGTGGGTCTCTCCGACTACGTCCCGTTCCTGTAAACCACCTCACCCTACTCCCTCGGCGCTACGCGCCTCGGTCCTTGAGGGTGGGGATTTGATGTGGACTCCTGGCAATCAGCCACCGGCAATTGGCTGGTGACTCTTGCCGTTCAACGTCCCATCATTTATACGCACATCTACTGGTGCGTCTCCGCTCCCCGACCTACTCGCTCACTTCGGTCGCTCCTTGAGGTCGGGGACCCACCTCGAAAATGCTGAACGACGCGCCCTCCGTCCGGCGGGCTGCGTGCGCGGGTACAAGTGCCATCACGGCACGACCCTCGTATGTGCTCGAACGACGCCCCCGCGGAGTGTGCGATGACTGACGACGCCTGCACGGGCGAGATACGCGGCGGCCACCGACTTGACGCGGTAACGTGGCGCGTTGTCGTCCGCGAGATCGGTGGTGCCGGACACGTCGTTCTACGACTTGACTTCGACGCGATCGATATCGCGCTCACGTTCGATGTCGAGACGGGCGAGCGGTTCGCGACCCGGTTCTCTCACGCGCTCGCTCGCGCGGACGCGGCGGGACGAGACCGATGAGGGTCGCAGAACGCGTCCGGCGACCGAGCTCACTCGAACATCCGCATCGACTGAGCCTGACTGGACTCCTCCTCGCCGGCCTGCTGCATCCGCTGGGCGAGCTGTTCTTTCTGTTCGCGGATCTCCTCGGCCTGCTCGACGAGCGTGTCGGTGTCGATTTCGATATCGGCGATCGGCTCGATCCCCTTGTCGATGAGCTGTTTGGACGCCGCGGGGTCGGGGAACTGCGGGTCGGATTCGACGACGACGCAGACGCCGTCGATGTCGTTGACGTCGGCGCGGTTGACGAGCGCACCCGTTGGCCCGCCGACGACGCCCTGCTCGGGCGGGGCGTCGATGTCGTGTGCTTCGAGAACCTCGGCACCGGTACCGGTGGCGACGCCGAACACCTCGGGAACGTGACTCGGGTCCTCTTCTTGCACCGGGAAGCCGCTGAGGTAGAGCGGCGTCGCGCCGACGTCCGTCACCCAGTCGGTGACGCACTCGGCGAACTCGGCGGCTGCGACGCGGTTGACGGGGATGTCGGCCTGGAGGGCGAGCAGGTCGCGCTCCTCGTCCGCGTAGAGGCGGACCGGCGGGCGCGCGGTGTAGTCGCCCTCGCCGTAGACGGCGACCTCCGGAAGCCCCTCGCAGTCGACGCTAGCGACGTACGTCATGTCGAACCGGTCGACGAGGTGGTCAGTGGCGATCTTCCCGACGAGACCGACGCCCGGCAACCCCTCGATGAGCACGGGGTCCTCGAGGTCGAATTCGGCTCGTTCTCTGACGCGTGCCATGGTGGCGACGACTCACGCGAGGGAGATAAGTCCGGGGGCGGCACTCGACGATGCTGAGGACGGTGGGCGCGACGGTGGCGGGCAGAACGCAACCCCCAAGCACGGCCGGCGCGAGTCACGGGACACGTATGGACGCGCTCGAACGCTACGAGCCGATCATCGACGACTACGGGGCGTTCCGCGAGGCCGTCGCGCGCCCGCTCCCCACCGTCGTCCGAGCGAACGGCATCAAGGCCGACCCGGACCGGGCGGCCGCGGCGCTGGAAGCAGAGGGCGTGGGTGTGACGCGTCGCGCGTGGAACCCCGCGATCCTCGAAGTCGACACGGACAAGCCGGGCAACACCTGGCCGTACTTCCACGGCTGGATCCACGGCCAGGAGGAAGTGTCCGCGATCCCCGCGGCGGTCCTCGACCCCGAACCGGGTGATGCGGTGTGGGACACCTGCGCCGCGCCGGGATCGAAGACGACGCAGCTCGCCGACCTGCTCGACGACGAGGGGTTGCTCGTGGCGAATGACGACAACCTCGGGCGACTCTCGGCGCTACGCTCGAACGCCGAGCGCCTCGGCGCGACGTGCGTCGCCGTGACGAACGAGGACGCCCGGCGCTTCACCACCGAAGGGTTCGGGATCGACGCCTTCGACGCCGTGCTCGCCGACGTCCCCTGTACCTGCGAGGGGACGATCCGGAAGAACGCGGACGCGCTCGACACGGTCGGCCGCGAGGCGAGTTTGAACATCGCCGCGCTCCAGGCGGACATCCTCCGGCGGGCGATCCGCCTCACGCGCGACGGCGGGACGGTCGTCTACTCGACCTGCACCTTCGCGCCCGAGGAGAACGAGGGCGTTCTCGATCGCGTCCTCGACGACGAGCCGGTCGAGCTGGTGGACTTCGAGGTCGATCTCGACTCCTCGCCGGGCCTCACCGCGTGGGACGACGAGACGTACGACGCGTCGCTGGCGAAGGCCAAACGCTTCTATCCGCACCAGAACGACACGGGCGGGTTCTTCTGTGCGAAGCTGGAGGTGGCGCGATGAGCGAGAACACGAGCTATCGATTCGAGCGCCTGCCCGCCACCGCGGACGAGCGCGACGTCGAGGGGCGGGCGACCCGCGCGGCGGTCATCTCTTACTGGACGGATCGCTTCGGCGTCCCCGAGTCCGTCCTTGACCCCTACACCTTCTGGGAGAAGGGCGCAGGGAAGGTCTGGATCGCGGCGAGCGACGTCCCCGACGGCCTCGCAGTCGAGTCGCTCGGGATGACGTTCCTCCGGACGCGACAGGAGCACTGGAAGCCGACGACGAACGCCGCCCAGCGATTCGGCCGACTGGCCACCGAGAACGTCCTCACGCTCACCGACGACGAGGCGCGGGCGTTCGTCGCGGGCGACGACCGAGAGGTCGAGTGGAACGGCGACTGGGGCTACCTGATCGCCGCCCACGACATTGCGGGCGAGCATGCGGCCGGGCGACCCGAACCGCTCGGCGTCGGCCTCTATCTCCACGGCGAGCTCCGCTCGATGATCCCGAAGGGCCGTCGACGGGAGTTCTAAGTCTTCTCGCGCACGACACCGCCACCCAACCCTTCCCACTCGACGCGGTACTCCAGCGCGGCGAGCACCGCGCTCGTCTCCGTGAGCCCGCGTTGCTCGATCCGCTCCTCGGCCTCATCAAGTGCCATGCCGGCCTCGATCTCGTCGCGGAGGGCGTCGATCACCGCGGGGCGGACGAGCGTCCGTCCCACCAGGTCGTGCTCGGGGAACGCGCGGTCCTCGATCGCGTCGACGGGCACGCCGTGAGACTCCGCGAGCGCGTCGAGCGCCACGACGTCCGCGTCCGGCACGAGCGCGTTGGGGAGGTCGTCGCTCGCGGCCGCCTCCAGATCCGTCTCGAACTCGCGGAGGGCGTCCACGACGTCCTTCACGCGCACCGACCCCGTGTAGGGGATCGCGCGGTGGTCGCGCGTCTCGATCTCGTCGCCGACACCGAGTGACTCGTCGACGGCGACGAGGAGTTCAACGTCCGTCGCGTCCAGTTGTGCGAGCTTCTTCTCGACGTATTCGGGCGTCCAGAACCCCATGATCTCGAAGTACACCCGAAAGTCGGCGTAGCGGTAGTCGAAGGCGAAGTCGGGGACCATCAGGTGGTCGCCGGCGTCGAGGAGGTCGGGTTCGCGCACGAGATCCCAGTCGAGGTCGAGCGCCGCGAAACGCGCCGCGAACTCGCGTTCGACGCCGCTGTCGTAGGAGACGTCGGTCACGGGCTCCGCGTCCGGGACGCGAAGCGGGTCGGCATCGCTGAGGGTCATCGTCCGCTCGGTGCCCCGGTCGTCGATCGTCGCCTCCACGCGCCACTCGTCGCGCCCGACGACGGCGCGGAGGACGCGGGCGAAGCGTGTCCCGTACCGTCTGGTTCGGCGGAAGAGCGCATCCGGGCCGGTGAGCACGACCTCGCGGCCGACACCGCCGTCGACCTCGTGGACCTCGTAGAGGAGGCCGAGGCGCTTGATCGCAAGGACGAGCGAGCGCGGATCGTCCGTGCGGACGCGAACCTCCGTTGCGTCGAAGAGCGCCGTCTGTGCGAGCGAGATGTTGTACTGGGCGACGAGCGCGTCCGCGCCCCAGCGCGACTCGACGGCGGTGAGGACTTCGCGGGCGTCGCGGTCGGCGTGGAGGCTGGTCGCCACGTCGTCAGGCGTCGCGTCGAGGCGCTCGGCGGCGTCGGCGAGCGCGCGCTCGCGTTCGCCCTCCGTGACGACGCCGACGTCCTCCGCGGCGGCGAACGCCACGTTGCGGGCCGTTCGGGGCTCGACAGGTGCGCGGACCTCGAAGGTCGCGTCGCGATCGACGAGCTTCGCGAAGCCGCGCACGAGCTTGAAGTCGGGCGCGTCGCGTTCGAGGGCGGTGAGGGCCGCCGACAGCGCTCGACGGTCGTCGCCGACGGCGTCGCGATAGGCGTCGAGGACCCGGCCAGCGACGGCGGTATCGTCTGCGTCGGCGAAGCGCGGTCGGTAGCCGCCGCCGGCGCGCGACACCCGGAGGAGGTCCTTCGTGAGCACGCCACGACGTTGACGACCGGCGGATAAAAGACACCGGGAACCGATCGTGGCAGTATGGACCGACGGACGTTCCTCGCGCGCGGTGCGGGTGCCGCCGGCCTCTGCGGCCTCGCCGGCTGTCTCGGGGCGTCGGACGATCCGGCCCCGCTCATCGTCGCGAGTAGCGACATCAGCTTCGGCGATGAGGGCGCGCTCGCCGTCGAGGCCATCGTTTCGAACGTCGAGGCTGACCGGTATGCGGCGACCGTCGTCTTCCACCCCGAGGTCGACGGTAAGACGCGCGAGCGTACCGTCGAGGTGACGTTCGCGCCGAACAGTACGCGAACCGTGACGGTGACGTACGAGGACGTTCGCCGCGCGAACGCGCCGAGCGTGACGCCACACGTCTCGCTGCGCGACGTCCGGCGGGCGTAGCGCCGGCCCCATGCCTACCGCCGGCCTCACACCCCCGCCGTCGCCACGCGCACCTCGCGCCGTCGCCACGCGCGCCTACCGCGGTCGCCACACGCGCCTATCGCGGTCGCCACACGCGCCTATCGCCGGCGATCCGCGACGCGTTCTTCTGCCGTGTCGGCGCTCACGAGCTCGTAGAGCGTCGCGCGCGAGTCGTCAGCCTTCGGGCGGAGCACCCGACCAAGGCGTTGGGTAAACTCGCGCTCGCTCCCCGACCCCGCGAAGACGACGGCGACGTTCGCGTCCGGGACGTCCACGCCCTCGTCGAGGACGTTCGCGGTCACGACCCGCGAGTACGTCCCCTCGCGGAACTTCCGCAGTATCTCGCGGCGCTCCTTCGCGCCCGTCTCGTGGGTGATCGGCGGGAGGAGGAAGCGCTCGGAGAGCCGGTAGACGAGGTCCGTCGAGGCCGTGAAGACGATGACGCGGTCCCCGCGGTGGTCGTCGAGGATCGACGCGAGCTCAGCGACCTTCGCGTCGGACTCCTGCACGATGGTTCGCGCGCGCTGTTTGGCGAGGAGCGCCTCCCGCGCCCGCGGGTCGTTCCCGGATCGTTTGACGAGCTCCTGGTAGTCGCTCCCCGAGGTGAACGTGATGTTCGCCTGCTGGAGGTAGTCGGTAAACGTACCCTGTGCGTCCTCGTAGCGCTCGCGTTCCTCGGCCGTGAGCGGGACTTCGATCCGGCGGACGTCGTAGGGCGCGAGGTGCTCGCCCGCGAGGTCGTCGACGTCGAGGCGGTACACCACGTCGCCGACGAGCTCTTTGAGGATTTCGTGGGCACCGTCCGGGCGTTCGAACGTCGCGGTGAGACCGAGGCGGGCGGGCGCGGCCAGCAAGCGCGCGATGTCGCGATACCCCTCGCCGCCGAGGTGGTGGACCTCGTCGAAGACGACGAGCCCGAAGCGATCGCCGAGTTCGTCCGCGCGGAGGTACGCCGAGTCGTACGTCGCGACGGTCACGTCGCCGACCACCTGCTCGCCGCCGCCGAGCTGGCCGACCTTGCAGTCGAACTCCGTTTCGAGTTCCGCGCGCCACTGGTTAAGGAGGTCGATGGTGGGGACGACGACGAGCGCCGTCTCCCCGACGGCCTCGATGGCCTTCAGCGCGAGGACGGTCTTGCCCGCGCCCGTCGGGAGTTCGACGACGCCGCGCTCGTCGTTGTCCTCCCACGCGTCGAGCGCCTCGTGTTGGTAGTCGCGCAGGTCGTACGTCGAGGCGACGTCGAGGCGCTCCCAGCGCGGCACCGAATCCTCGACGGTCACGCCGAGCGTTCGCAGGTGGGCGCGCAGTGGCCCGTAGCGATAGCCCGGCACGCGCCCGCTGTCCGTGCGCTCGTCGCGCTCGACGTACGGGAGGCGGCCATAGACATCGGCGTCGCCACCGACTCGTACCGTTCCGTCCGCGTAGTCGAGCGTGACCGGCATCGCCTCACCGTATGAACTACCCGGATAAAACACCCCGCTCTTTGCGTGGTGATGGCCCTCCCGTGTCGATAGATTGATCACTCAAAGTGTGGAATACCGTTTCGTATTTGGTGATGAAGCGCACGTCTCGGAGGTTAATACGCCGCACTGTCCGCCGGATCATCGGCATCGGATACTACGCTTTCGGGATCATCGTTTCGCTCGTCGCTACGGGGATTCACCGTCTTTGGCTTCAGATAACGCTCGTCTTCGCCGGTGTCGTATTCGCTGGAGGTGCATACTACTTTGACTCCTTACGCCGCCAGCGGCGAGTGACAGACGACAAACTTGAGCCACTGCTTGATGGGGTTTTGTTTCCGCTGATACTCGACGAATACCGCGGGATGGTCGAAGATCCGCCCGAAATCAGGGTGAACCTGATGCTTCTCCGATACCGAGATGTAACTCCTGTTGGGCAGGAACGGAACCTCTGGCCGTGGCAGCGGTCGATGGCGGCCGATTTCACCTATGGTGCTCCGTTGAACGCCGACGCCCTCTGCGGATTGTATCGCTGATTTCAGGGGATTTGGACGCCGTCTGG
>NZ_BAAABL010000055.1:0-17605 GCF_039520965.1 Halarchaeum salinum | reverse complement strand
TACTCTCCCGCTTCACTTCCAACGTTCTAACGACTCATCCCGACGCTGTCTGCGGATTCAATAGAGCCGAATTGATCTGATGGATATGTTCGAGGACACGCCCCAGCTGGTCTTGAAGGAGCGCACGGCTCGGATACACGATTGCCGTTGATCCCTGCCGATCCTCACGCAGAAGCTGATAGAGCGGCCCAAGGAAGGCTTCCGTCTTCCCGAAGCCTGTCGGCGCCGAGAAGACCGCCGCCTTGCTCGTCTCCGACGATTGGCGCTCGCGGTCAAGTTCGTCTACCGTCTGCCAGCTCTCCACCTGAAAATCCAGCGGGTCGAACCCGAACAGGTCGATGATGTTCTCGACGAACTCGTCGGAGCCTGTGTAGGCGCTCGTCTGGCGACGCTGCTGGCGCTCGCGACGATACTTCACCGCCTCAGTCACGAACGGTGGGTCGTTCTGGTCGGCGTCGAAGATACGCCGATTATAGAGCATCGCCTCGATCAACGGCTGAATGTCCCCATCCAGACGAGAAGGGTTCGTGTGCCGGTCTACGAATTGCATATGATAGGGAGCGGAAACGTACTCAATCGACTGACTGGCTCCTCCTTCAAGCTTGCTACAGATGAACCAACGGAAAATTACTTTTCTCTGACTGCTAAGATATTTATCATCTCATATAGATTATATCTCTTTATGCCAGAGACTCGCTTCTTCAACGGCTTTTCCAGCCACTACCCCGGGTGAGTCGATATAGTCGGAAAGTACACTCGCCAACTCTTTTTCGAATCCAGGTGTTGCGACACGTCGAAGGGGTGGATTATCCAGCCGTTCCCGAATCTCTTTCTGATTCTCGTGGATGTCCTCTAGCTCTTCGTCAGACACATACCTAGCGAGTAGAAATGGTAAATTTCCTTCTTCAATTGCACATGAGAGATTAACCCCATTACTGGCTAATATTCGATGTACATTGTGCTCACTCAGGATCTTCTCAATGTCAATTGCTTGGCCGATGGTTTTTCTGTTGAATCCGTGTGAGTCGTAGTCAGTATATGAATATACCCTGCGTAAGTCGACAGCAGATGCTTGACAAATAGCGACTTGCGGCTTCTTCTGTTGGTCTAAAATGTCCTGTTCTATCCAATCCTCGATTTCTCGACGCCCAACCTTGTGTGGGGCCTCGAAACGCTCGGGGAATCCCTTCGGAGGGATAACATAGGTTTCCCCTGTGAGCATCTCTGCTTGATTGTTCTCTATAATATACTTCTTCAGGAACTTCTTGTCCGGATCGCTTTCTGCGTAGTCATTAAAGAACATAATTATGATCGCAGGAAGTGGCCAATATTTTCGAATAATGTCTTCTTTTGAGACGCTATCTTTCTGGAGGCCACGAATCATCCATTCGTAATCCGATATTCGCTCCCCTTTTATTCTCTAGCTTCTCTCGAAGTTGTTCCTCTATTTCAAGAGCCCTCTCGTTACCTTCGATTTCTTCGCTTGAAGTTCCTTCCTGAATGGCCGAATTCTGAAGCCAATCTAACCCTTGCCGAAGTGTTCAATCCGTGGCTGTTTTCAGGGCTTGTGTGCCAACCAGCACTGCTCCCCTCCCAACACCAAAGGCGAGGATATTTGACCCTGGAATCATATTTTCTATGACAGTTTATTCGGCAAAGAGCCTTCCGTTCAGATTCTCAGATCTGACATCCCACATCTATGACAGCGTCAACTCGATGTATTCCCTGATATCGGACTCGGCGAGTAGCCGCCGCTGGTCGTCAGTCAGATCCGCGTACGAGAGGCGCTCGTCCTCGATCATCCGGTAGATGAGGTCGCGTATCTCGTCCGGGTAGGCCCCGAACAGTTCCTCTTTGAGTTCGTCGAACGCACTCCGCATATCTTCTCCGTACTCGCGTGCGTTCTCTTTGAGCGTGTCGAGGTTGGCGTCCTCATCCCCCATGTAGACCTGTTCCTTCCACCGCCAGTCGTTGAGGAGTCCCTCAAGCATCTTGAGTCGCATCGAGCTGACGCGCTCGACCCGCTCGTTGAGACGTCGCATCGCGGTCACGGTCGAGTTGTGCTTTAACCGGAGTTCTTGGATCCGGTTCTGGACGAGTGTTTCCGCGGTGTCGACGTCACTCTTGAGGGCATCCAGACGCTCCTCGACGGCTTCGTACTGCCCGCGCTCGAGGAGCTCGAGGACCTCCTGGACTTCTTTCCTGGTCTCATGCTCGATTTCGACGTCTTCTTTGAAGAACGCTTTCGCGAGGACGCGCTGGAGGATCGTCTCCTCCATTGTTTCGGCGAGTTCGTCGAGTTCGTCGGAGAGGTGGCGACGTCGGTGTTCCTGCTTGATCGCTTCGAGTCGGGTTTGGAGGTCTGCTGTCTCACTCGACATAGTGTTCACCTACCGTGCGGAATTGCTTCGCGAAGTCGCCGCCGGTTCTCCCGCCACCGACGATTGTGAGGTCGTCGTAGCGCTGATAGGCGTTCGTGGAGGTCAACTTCAGGCTGATTAGGGTACCCTGTAAGCGCTCGGCGTCCGTTCCCATGACGAGGTCATCAGCGAGTTTTGCGGCGTCAACGGCGGTATTGAGGTTGCGCTGTGAGAGGGCGACGAACTTCCCAAGCGACTCAATCATCTCGGCATCGATACTATCGTACGTCCGGAGTGTGTCGACGAGACTCTCGGTTTTTTCGATGGAGACGCCCGCCAACTCGTCGGTAATCGTCGTGACTACGTCGTCGCGATACTCCCCTTCGATGCTCTCGAAGGCACGATGAAGGTCATATGCGTTGTCCGCTATATCTCGGATCTTGCTGTCGGTGTCGAATCGGACGCGTGGCGAGATTCGCCCGATTCGCCCTCGTCCGAGACCCTCGAGCACCTGATAGGGTGGATTCGCTTCGAGACGAGCACGGATGGCCGCGACGTCGAGGGTACTCTCGTTCGCACCGAAGAACGCGTTGACCATCTCGCGATACCATTCCGCGTTAGCGACGAACTCGGTGATTGCGTCGAAGTCGTCTGTCGGAAGTTCGGATTTGAGTTCGGACCGAAGGTCGTCATCCAGCGTGTAGGATGTGCCTGAATCAAAGCGTCTGCTCAGCAGCTCTGCGCTGAGTTCCTCCGTAGGAGAGTCAAGGAGGACAGCATACGTGTAGCCTGCGAGGGCAAAGTCCTCGAACGCATAGTCGGCCGATTTCTTGAAGAGCCGCATTTCGGACTGGAGGTTCTGCTCTCGAACTTGCTGCCGCCAGCGGCGCGCGTATCCGGTTAGTTGCGTCCCTAGGTCGCGGAGCAATTCCTCGTAGTCCGCTCCGCCCTTCTGCACCTCTCGATAGATCCCGAACTTGAGGAGCTTACGCAGATCGGAGATCCGAAACTCCGCGGGGTCAATGACAATCTGGTCGTCGTCCGGCGCCTGCGCAAGACTCTTGAAGACGAATGGATCCTTCTCGCTGCTCAGATTATATCGGAGGCTCATTCCGTCGTATAGCGTGAAGTCATCCGTCAGCCGGTCGATTGCATCTCGTAGACCGGTTCGAAGATAGCGTGTTATTTCGTCGAAATCGGCAGGGTTCTGCTGCCATGTCTGTACGTTCGACCGGTGGTCTTGAACTAACTGCTCGGCTCGCGTCAGCCCAGGAGACGTTCCTCCACCATTTCCGCCTGTACCGGTCCCGCTTCCACCGTTGGTGTCGGTTCCCTCACTTGGTATTCCGGAGAGGTCCGTTGGAACGACAACATTTTGTCCCGTCTGTTTGACGTCGTCCCTGGATTCCACGATGTCTCGGAAGCCAAACGCCTCAACGAAGCGGGAGTCAATGCTGATGCCGTCATCAGTCGGCGAGCCATACCAGCGCGCGAGATGGGCCAGTGGCTCGACATCCTCGTAGATCTCGGTTGACGCGCTCACGGAGTTCTCCAGCGATAGCAGTCTGTCCGCGTCCGATGGTCTGTCGACGTAGCCCTCGTAGTAGTCCCGGAGCACGTCGAAGACTGCCATCACGTACTCGCGGGGAGACTGTTCGTCCTCCGGCAGACCAGTGTAGATGCGTTTGAGAAATGCCTCGTTGAACGGGAAGAGATCGCGGAAGGACTCGTCACAGAACCCGCACTGTGCGCAGATGGAGCCGCTTGGCGCGGCCTGTAGCTCCAGCTCTAAGGCGTCGCCACTCCGATCGTAGTGGACGCTATCATCGAACGACTTGAAATAGCCGAGATAGGGACGGATGAAGTCAACTGCGGAGTCCTTATCGAGGAAGAGAACACTGTTCGAGTTCTGCTTATTCGTCCGATAGTACTCGAATCGGTCCCCTCCCGTCTGAGTGTGGAGTACCCGCGTTGAATCGCGTGTCCCGGCGACGACGAAATCCCAGTTTCCACTGGTCTCAATCTCCTCCATGTATTCACTGAGCTTCTTCGCTTCCATCGCGGTGATGGCGAAGTCCTCGAATATCATCACGGGGCGTGTGTCGTCGGATCTGTCCCCGACGCGCTTCAGAACCTCGTTGAGTGAGGCTGTCTGATAGCGTTCACGGACTTGCCGCCAGAGCTCCTCATTAAATGCGCTTACGGCCTCGGTAACGTCGATGTCATTCGTTATAACTTGAAGGAAGTCGTTTCGCTTGTACGCTTCCTCGGTGACGAACTTAATCTCCTTAGCGTACTCGCCCTTTTCAACGAGAAGAGAGAGCTGGTCCTGCACGTATTCCCGAATTTTCTCTTCTTTTCCGGACGCATCAATTGAATAACCACGCGCACTCAGATTTAGGATCGCACCCGACGTTGCGTTGTTCGCAACGACACTCCCGTTCTCTTGGAGGTCATGTCGAAGTTGCTTGAAGTTCGACGCACCGGGCAGCTCCTCGCCGAATTGCTCCTCGTAGAACTCCGGAATCCGTTCGGAGAGAAGGGTCATCAGGTCGTCGTCTTTTTTGACGTGGATTATCGGCCGTCCCTCGTCACGGAGTCGGTGCGCTAGATACGCACATAGCTCGGACTTGCCGGTTCCAACCTCTCCCTCGATAACGACGGTGAAATTACCGACCTGGTTCGGCGAGAACTCGTGATAAATCTCTTCCTCGTCGACGACCTGTTCTGTGTTTCCGGATTGGTGAAAGACCTTGATTGGCCGATGCGTGAAGTCGAACAGGTCTTGATCGTCAGCTCGAACCGCGGCGACTTTCGAAAACAGCTGGTTAAGCGTCTTCTCATCGACATTCTGGAAGTGCGGACAGTAGAAGTGCGACTGGTTGTCTACTGAATTTAATGTGCTCATATTAGGCTAGTGTGATCGTGTTCGCTTCGCTGTCGATGCCCTCGTATGGTGGGACACCGCCAAGTCCAGTTGCGCCCGCGTCGCCGTACTCAACGAGCTTGATGTCACCGTCGCGGACGAGTTCAAGGAGCACGCGTGCGAGACCCTCCGGGATGTCGCCCTTACTCGTTGTCTCAACAGAGAGGAGATTGTGTCGGAGCCAGCGGAGATACTGGCCAATCTCAATCCCGGGTGTGCCATCGACATCGATCCCACGGTCGTCGACGGCTAGCTTGAGCGATGTTCGGACGAGTTTGGGGTCCGGATAGACTGTGTGTTCGCGCCCGCGAACCTTATGGACGAGTCCGAGGAAGTGGACGAGACGAGTCCAGTTCGCGAACTTGTTGTGATTGTGCGTGATCTTTCCTTGTCGAGAGCTAGGCTCGTACCCGATCTCACTGTACCAGTCGTCGATGTCCGAATACAACCCCTGTTCGTTGTTTTCGAAGTACTGGATGTCTTTCTCGAGGAGATATCGGTAGTTCAGCAGTACGGACGCCTGTTTCCCCCAATTCCCGGGGTCACACTCTTGGGCAAGATTGTGGAGTGCGGTGAGCTTGAAGCTCCACGTTTCGGTGCCAACATCCCACTTGTAGTCCTCCGCGTAGTATTCGTCGTCCTCCCGGCCGACCATCCGGAGGAGTCGGAGGCCATCAAGTGCGGCGTCGAGACCAGCCTTAACGCCGGTATCGGCCTCGATATCGTCGCGCGTATCGGCACCCTCGCGGATCGACCGATATACGGGGAGAAGCGGGCCGGGCGTCTGGACCGCGTTCAAAATGTATCCTTCGCTACTACTCATTGGTCCTTCTGTCGTAACCATGCTTGGTATCGTTTATGAATTGATGACTCATCCGAATCGATCTCATCCGCCTTCTCGACTGCATTTCGGATGACTGGGCTTCGATGAGGCATCGCATACGATAGGTCGAACGTCTGTCCGTCGCGACTCACAGCGCGATTCAGGTCCTCGGCAACCTCTCGGGCGGTTCCACGCTCCCACTCGATGCGACGCCGTAACCACCGCTGTAGGCCCACTATATCGTCCTCGCCGAGGGGGACGGAGCCATACTCGTCCTCTCTCCCGAAAATCGAACCGAACACGTCGTACAGTGGAAGATACGGTGCATCAGGGAGGGCTGCAAAGAGATCTTCAGCTGTCTGTACCGTCTCGCCAGACACGAACTCGTAGAGGTTCGCGTTGTCCTGCACGAAGAGGTTCTTCGTATCCATGAGCGGAAGCCCCCAGCCGGTATTCTTATACACGGATTCATAGGCCGCGTATAGCCGGTCGTAGGACCCAAGGCTCTCGACGAACTGCTCCTGATAGAGTGGTCGCTGTCCGCCGCGCGGCGTGAAGCGCTTTGCATTCGTCACAACGAGTAGCGTCTCAGGTCGTGACGCGTAGCGAGAGACCAGATGGTCGATGGAATACTCCGTCTCTCCTTCGTAGTATTCAGTCGTGACAACGACAAGGTCGTCCGTGAATGCTTCCTCCTTGATCTGGCCAAGGACCTTGTAGTCGTAGTTGAGGTAGTCGTATTGGTTCGTGTAGGACGGGAACTCCCCGCCCGTGTTGAGCGTTCGCCACGACGTTGGATAGGTGAACGTCGAGAAGTCAAGGTACTCGATTGCGGGCAGTGAGCGGAGCATCCACCAGTACTGCTGGTCGCTATTGTCCTGGACAACTGCGACATCGGCGTTCCGCAGCCGTTTGAACGTAGCCGGCTCACGCATCAGGCGCCCCCAGAACCGACGATCGCATCGAGTGTCTGGTGGTTGAGCAGGTCGTTCTGCAAGTAGTATGCGGGCGTGCGCGAAAGGAGGAGGCATTCGTCACAGTAGTCGTTGCAGCGCTCACAGGATGCGACTTCCGCGACGCGTGCTTCGACGTCATCGATGCCTTCCCAGACCTGCCATGCGATCCCATTTCCGCCCTGTCGACTATCGATGATGCGGACGACGATTTCGGGCTCCTTGATCGTGGCCTCAACCCGGAAGTCGGAGCGGTCGCACTGCGCGACAATCGCGATTGCCTTTTCGAGTGCCTGCTCGAGACTGACGAGCGCCTGCGGCCACGTCGTGTCGTGGTCGACGTGTTCTATCCGTGCCGCGACCTCGTCTTGGTCCAATCGGAGCGTCACGCCTTGCGTATGGTATTGCTGGCCGACCGGCGCGTACTCATCTGTGTCCGCGTCCTCGAGGCGCTCTTGCCAGGACTGGGCGGTCGATGGCGATGAGGCGTCGCGTTCGATCAACGCCTCGGAACGCAGGACATTCGTGTTCGGGCTGCTCGAGTGCCGGCGCTCGAATGCGTAGACGAAGTCCGTTACTTCGAGTTCCCCGTAGCTCGCTTCACACGGCATTCCGAAGATGGACCACGAGGCTTCTTCCTGAGACGACGTCGAACGTTCCGATTCGATGTCCGTCGTCATGATCCCGCGCGTGCTGTAGCGCTTCTGCCCGCCACGTGCGGGCTTGCACTCGACCGAACTCACGCCGTGGATGCTCGTCTCTTCGAGGGCTTCCTCGCAGTAGGGACAGCCGTTTGTGTTCTGATCGTAGCTCTCGAAGGGACGGTCACAGTCCTGGTTCGTGCAGACCATGACTGTCGCGAGCGGCGTCGATGAGCCGTGGACGTCATCAACGATGTAGTCCGTTCCGTGGAGGGAGACGACCGCGCCGAGGTCGTTCTCCGGGCCAGGGAACATGTCGTAGAGTCGCCCGGCGCCCTCGAACTCGATCCCTTCCGCTCGTCCAGTGAACTTGACGGGGAACTGCTGGCCGAAGCTCCGATAGTTCGCGAGATAGCCGAGTCGGGAGAGCCACCGGTCGAGGCGGTTGTTGTTCTCGGTGAACGCCTTGTTCGTCTCCGTGGACCCTGACATCGCCGTGATCCGGGAGAACGTCTTGTCAACCCGGCTCTCGACGGAGAGTGGGCCGTCCTCGACGAACGCCTGCTCGAACGCGACGAGCCCTGCCTCACCGAAGATCGATTCGAGGTGGTCTTCAACCGCGTCGCGGCGTTCCTCAAGGAGGAATTCGGTGAGGATGTCGAGGTGCTCTTCGACTTCGCTGACGAACGCGCCGAGGTCCTGGTTCGTCTCGGTGAGCTCGTACATCCGCTCGAAGACGTTCGACGGATGCGGATTGCGGGCGAGGTAGGCGAACGTCTCGGTCACCACGTGGCCTGTGAGTAGCTCGTCGAACCGATACGGGTCGGGGACTCGAACCGGCTCGAAGTCGTCGAGGAACGCATCGAGGTTCCCGTAGTAGTGCCCGTCGACTGGGTGTTCGCCACGTATCGCCGTCATGACTAGCGATGAACTTCCGCGCGTCCGCCCGGTTCGCCCACTCCGCTGGACGTAGTTCGTTAATGTCGGTGGGATCCCGACTTGGGCAACCGTGTCGAGCGTTCCGATGTCGACGCCGAGCTCCATCGTCGGTGTCGCGCTCACGATGTTGACGTCCGGGTCGTCCTTTCGGAACCCTTCCTCAATCGCGCCCCGAAGCGTGTGAGGGATGTTCCCCTTATGGATCCCGACGGTGATGAACTCGGGTTCGCCACCGTCTCGGATCGGGGTCGTGATGTCGTACGCCCAGTGGTCGAGTGCGTACGGCCACTCGGACGCGACGTCCGCGTAGCCTGGGTCAGCGACAAGTGTTCCATCCTCGTCCGTGGTGAACCGGCGATACGTCTCGATTGACGACCCGCAATCGGGACACGTCGATATGCCGCTAGCGTCAGGAACCGGATAGGACCGATAGCACTCCGTGCAGAATGCAGCCCGCTCTAGGAGGACGAGCGTTGACTGATCACGTTTCGCCACCCGGGTGAGGATTCCGCTCTCCGCATCCTCGTCTCCGAGTCCCGCTTCCACGAGCTCGTCACGGACGCGCTCGATGTAGTCGAATGTGTCCTCCTTCTGCTCCTCGCTTGCCCTCGAATTCACGACCATCTGGCGGACCTCCTCCCACGTCTGCTCTACGACGATCGAGTTCTCGAGGAGGCGTTCGAGGATATCGGGCATGACCTCTCGAACTTGGTCGTGGTCATAGCCCGAGCGGGACGCAACACGATCGACGAGCTTGGGAAGCGAGAGGCCGTCGATCGAAATCGTGTTCTTCGAGAAACTGGCACCGGAGCCGCTCACGAAGAGCTTGTAGGTCTCGTGCGCGATGACGAGTTCGTTCGGGTCGTTGATGTCCGCGATGGCTTCCGGGGTGATGAGCGCGCTGTCGAGGAGCTGTGACGCATTGTGGAGCATCGCGTGCCCCTCGATGTCGTCGAGGAGCGTCCGGAGGAAGTTGTACGCCGTCCCATCCTCGTCGATTTCGTTCTGGAGGAGCGGCTCCCAGTACTCTTCGCGTAGCCGGTCCGCGACCGCTCGGAAGAGGTCGTAGTTGTCCGCGCTCCCCCCGTTCTCGATGAGTTCTTGTACGTAGAGCGTCTGCGCCATCAGCCCGTACTCCGTGCCGATAATGCGGTCACCGACGGATTCAGCGGCGCTGTGAGAGTCCGAGAAGACGAGCGTCTTCTTCGATGGCGTCGTCCGGCACACCTCCGTCAGCATGTAGGAGAGCAGGCTCGTCGTCGGGACGCCGACATCCGTGAGCTTCGGCCACTGGCCACAGCCCGGGCAGTCGTCCACGGGCCCCGCATGGTCGTACGGCCGGAACGTTTCGTCCTCGCCCGCCTCGGCCGTCTCGATGTAGGGGTAGTGGCAGCGCTTGCAGAACTGGAGCTCAGTGGTCTGTTCGCCGCACGACGGGCAGGTCTTATCACGCGTGAGCTCTCCGCACGACTCACAGAGCGCGGCCCGAGACGGCGGCTTGAGGAAGACGTGATATTTCTCCGTGATCATCCCGGCGAGCCGTCCGAACGCCATTACGGTCTGTAGGACGGCCTCGGGGTCCGCGACGTCGTCTGCCGCGACGGCCTCAACCAGTTCGTCGTAATGCTTGAAGCCGACTTCTCCCGTCGTATCCTCGTCGAACCAGCGGGCGAACTCAGCGGCTTCTGGGACGGCGTCGACGACGAAGTCGAACCATGCGCTGTAGAGCCCGCCGTCTTCGAGGAGTGACTCCGCGAGCTTGTCGCGACCCTGTTTGGATGTCGCGACGCCGCTCGCGTCATTGAACTCGCTGTCAGTCGTGAGCGTGTCCAGCGCTACCCCGACCGAATCACTGACCCACGCACGTTCGGGAGTGATCGTCACAATTCCCTCAGGGTCACGCTCCACGAGTCCGACTTCGTGTGCGGTGAGGTACCCGTCCTCAAGTCCCGCGGTACGGATGTCAGTGGGTGTCGCATCCCCGCCATAGGCGAACGCCAGTACGCCCGCGAGCTCGGTGAGGTCACACGGCGCGAACCGATCGAAATCCGGGCTCGAACGGACGGGGAATTCACGACCCGTGAACCCAATCGAGTTAATCTCCGACTCCAGTGTCCCGGTCAGGTCGTGGGCGAGCTCGGTTGGGTTGTCCACCGTCGCGGATACCATCGTGACCTGCGGATCGCGATCGGAGTAGAACGCCTTGAGACGCTCCGTAAGGAGCCGTATCGATGCACCCGAAATCCCGCTCCAGACGTGCGCCTCGTCGAAGACGATGTGTTCGACCGGATGCCGGCCTGGATCCTCCCCGAGGATCTCTCGAGTCTCGGGATTGTTACTCACGAACATGTGGTCGAGCGCTTCCGGATTCGTCAGCAGGATGTCGGCACCGTTCCGGATCGCGTCGCGCGTCACGCGGATCCACGAGTACTTGTGGTCGTCCGTCCCCACCGTCATGTCGCCGAGTACGCGCAGCTTCTCGCCGTCCCGTGGACATTCGAGGCCGCGGATGTACGATCCCTCCTCAATCTCGTGTCCACGCGTCCCGACGCGCGTCGGCGTGTCCGAGTCCCAGATCCCGATCGTGATTTGATCCTCCGGTCGTCGTGACCGGTTAATCCGGTCGAGATACGAGATGAATCGGTTGAGCTGGTCGACACCCAGCGTCTTCATCGGATAGACGACCAGTGACTTCAGCCCCTCCTCGTCCGTTGCAAGACAGTGCTCAAGGATCGGGAAGAAGAACGACTCCGTCTTCCCCGTCGCCGTCGGCACGGCGAGGATGTTGTCCGAGGAGTCCCGTTCAATCGCGTCGATCGTCTCGGCCTGATGCTGGTACAGTGAGCCGCTCTCGTCGCCGTCGAAGAGTTCCGCGACGACCGAATCGATGAGGTCCTCGTCGTACCCAAGGCCGTTGAGGAACTCCGTCGCGGGTTGCTCGTCGAACCTCGGTGCGTCCACGAACTCGACGTATGGCCCCTTCTGCTCGACGAGGTCGTTCTCCACGAACGATGTCGCCGTCTCGGCGTCGACGACTTCGTTGAGGCGCGTTAGCTGGCGGTTCCACCACGTAATCTCGGAGGCGCGGTCGATCGCTGAGTCCAGGGTTCGTTGAGGTGAGTGCATTGTGAATCAGTCGTCGCATCCGCCGTTCAGTATTCCTCGCTCCATCATGCTCATTCGCCCACGTCCAGTTTGATCCGCATCGCAATCTGCTCGGTGAGACCGTCGACGTCTGCGATTGTCTCCATGGACGCAGCCCGAAGGTCGGAACGCGTCTCGTAGCCGGCCCGATTGAGTGAATTCGAGATTTCTTCTGTCACGCCGCTTACGTCGAGGAGGTCCCCCTTCCCATTAGTTGTTTCACCATCCTCATCCATCGGCTTTACCGGCTCGCTCTCGGCGTCTATCTCGGCGGCCGATGGCCGAGCAGGCAGCCGGTTGAGCATCTCGAGCGCTCGGTCTGCCTCTGCCTCCGACTGGACGAGCACGGGAAACACCGTGCCAGTCTTCTCATCGACTGGGAGACAGATCTCCTCGATATTCTCGACACGCTGTGCTAGGAGGGCCCGAAGGCTCGGGCTTGGGGGTTCGGTTTGAACGTGTGCGAAGTCCGTGACGCGCTCCCCGTTCCCGAACTCTGCTCGGTACTTCTTCATCGCGAATGGATTCCGATCTCGCTGTTGGGCGCCGTACGCTTTCTCATTCGCTCCTCCTTCGGAGAAGAACGAGCCGATTTCGGACAGCCAGCGATCCATCGGGTCGTTCTGACTGTCGTCGAGACGCTCTTCACGGATATCGACGACCGCCTGACACAGTGAGTGGAGATCCCTGAGGAGTTCGTACCGTTCCGAGAGCTCGTTCTGGACCACTGTCGCGGCCTTTGTGGGCCCTCGGTCATCCTCTACCGCCGCGATGGCGTCGTCCCAGCTGTCGAATACCTTGTAGATGACGCTGGGTGAGTACGGTGATGCGGTCTCAAAATCAGACATTGCCGGCTTCCCATCTGACTCCGCAACGACTTGGCGGAGCGTCTCCATTACGTGGTCCACGAAGCTACTCCCTATCTCTTTGTGTGCAGCGTCGACGCTGCCGAATTCGCGGCGGTAGTCGTACGGAGAAAAGTCGCCGTGCTCTTCGACATCCGCATGGCGCGGGGGATACCCCAGTTCGGCTTCCAGTCGCTCCAGGTCCCCCAGAAGCGCCTGTCGCGATAATCCTTCAATTGACGCCGCCTCTAACGCGTCATCCCAGGAATCGAAATACGAGTAGATGTCTGTCTGAGAGTATTCGAATCGGTCGGTGAACTCGGTCATCGTCGGCGCTTTTCCTAGCTCGTCCCCGACGCGCTCAACCGCTTCCAGTAAGCTTTCCTTGTCTGTTCCTGTGTCTTTTTCCGTTGCTACTGGCTGGCCATTCGGCTCTGGCCCGGTGGTAGAAGATGCCACTGTCGACTCTGCTGTTGCGGCATCTGTCGATTGTGATGTGGATTCCAGACCTTCCCCTGTTTTCGCCTCTTGGCTATGATATTCCGAAGAAACATCCCCAGAAATCAATCCATCGTCATGGTTATAGAAGAATCCCTCCACGAATGAATTTACATGGCTGGATTTTCCGTCTCCCTGTCCGTCCTCGTTCTGCGACTGTTCCTCGTGCAAGGTGCCAGTCGCAGCCTCTCCGATAGCGGGGGGACTCGTGTCGCTATCGTCAACATCACTTCCTCGGTCGCTCTCCTGCTGCTTGGGTGTCTGGGATGTCCCGGTTTCCATCGCCCCGTTTTGCGTCGTTTTTTCGGCGTCGTCGAATGCAGCGGTAAACGCGCTGTCCCACGTGCCGAATTCGCTCAAGAAAACCGTTCCAGGATACTCGCCATCTCTCCGTACGTGAAACGGTTCAGGAACCTTCCCGATTCGATCCGAAATACGACGCAAGTCGGCAATTAGTTCGGATCGACTGGGTGCATTCTTCTCCGCTTGGTCACCGGGACTCTGGTCGCTCCTCTTCTGGCTACCTACGGTCTGATCGTCACCATCACCTCCGGACGAGTTTTCGGCGTCTCCCGACTGAGACTTGATTTGTGACTGATATTCGCGGAGCTTGTTCGGTGAACGTTCTAGCTCTTCCGCTGCCTCGATTGCGTCCGCGAGTGTTGATTCGAGGGACTCCAGTTTCTCTCGTGGAACCTGTAACCCGTTGTCGACGAGAACCAGCTTCCGTCTCGCTTCGGTGTACCCCGTCCGAACCCGAGCCAACAGCTCGTGCTGTGACTCAATCTGTGTGAGCTCCTCACTCACGAAATCATCCGAAACCCCAGTGTTCCCTCGCGCTTGCTTTAGGTGCTCTCGGGCCGACTCGAGAGCGGTAATCGCTTCATATGGGTGGTCTTCAGCCACGTCGACCGCTCGGATCTCGCCTGCGGCCGCCTCGAGTATCTCCACAACCTCCTCCGCCGGTGATTCACCATCATGGATGAAGCGGGAAGCGGGACCAGTGTACGGCTCCTCAGAGTCTCCCTCATGGCCCTCAGTATCCGTTCTTTGATCCCTCTCTTCATCCCACTCGTCGGCTTCAGCCTCTGGTTCTTTAGTCGGGGTCGTTGGAACGTGCTCGTGCTGTATATAGGACACCGCGTCTTGGGGGTCGGATGATCCGCGCTTCTTGACACTGAAGGAGTATTGTTCCGTATCCGTCTCGATGAGTATCGTCGCCGAGAAGAGGCTGCCACGATGCTCCGCGCCCGTCACTTCGATTGCGGGGACTTCGATGAACGTATCCTCCGGCTCTTCACCGATAACGAAGAACACGCGCTGGTCGGTAACGACAGCGATTGACCGATACTCGCTCCCCGATGTTACTGACCGAGATTCGCCTGCGTCACGGGATTCGATCATCACTCCGCTGGAACGGTTGATGAGGAGGTAGTGGATCTGTTCGCCTTCTTTGAGCCGATCGGACACCGGCGGCCCAGCGAGATACTTCTTCCCGAATAACCCACTCTGCTCACCGGTGAACGCCTGTTTCGGTATCTCCCCTCTGGCGTCCATGAGCAGTAGATCAGCATTAGATTTCATCGTGAGAGAGTATTCTACGGAGATTATGTCACCATGGGGTAATACGGGTATCGATACTAAATATTGATTTGACATTACTTGCGTCTCGTTTCCTCACTCGCTCACAGACAAACCACCACTTAAAAACTGAATTCGACAGTTCGAACCGTTGTCCTTCCCGTTATTCTCCTTGTAACCCCGGTTACTCTTCGGCGTAGTCGGGCCGCTCGGCGTACTCGATAGGGTCACGGACGCCGATGTTCTGGAAGGCCTGGAGACGGAAGGCGCAGGCGTCGCAGGTGCCACACGCGGGTTCGTCGTCGCGGTAGCACGACCAGGTGTACTCGTAGGGGACATCGAGCTCGGTGCCCTTCTCGGCGATGTCAGTCTTCGACCACTCGACGAAGGGGGCTTCGATGCTGATCTCGGTGGCGTCCTTGGTGCCGACGTCGACGACGGTCTGGAAGGCGTCGAAGAACGCGGGCCGGCAGTCCGGATAGCCAGAGAAGTCCTCGGAGTGCGCGCCGATGAAGACGGCGTCGCAGTCGTTCGCTTCGGCGTAGGAGGTGGCCATCGCGAGGAGGTTCGCGTTCCGGAACGGCACGTACGAGGTCGGAACCTCGTCGCTCTCTAAATCCGCTTCCTCGACATCCATCTCCTCGTCGGTGAGCGAGGAGTTACCGATCTTCGAGAGATGATCGGTGGTGAGGTGGAGGAAGTCCGCGGCGTCGAAGTACTCGGCTTGCGCCGTCGCACACTCGTACTCCTTGTCCTCGGTGCGTTGGCCGTAGCTCGTGTGAAGCAGGTAGAGGTCGTACCCCCGTTCTTGGGCGACAGCGGCGGCCGTCGCCGAGTCCATCCCGCCGGAGGCAAGGACGACGGCGCGCTTCGCGTCGCTCATTGCTGATCCTCCGTGCGATCGACCGCCGCGTGGAACTGTTCACGCTCGACGTCGGTGGGGTCACCGACGGTCGTGCGGGTCGTCGTAGTGCTCTCAGTCTCGATACCGCGCATCGCTTCGCAGAGGTGGGTGGCGTTCATTTCGACAAGTACCAGGGGTGCGTCCAGTTCCTCTGAAAGACCGGACGCGATGTCGTTGGTGAGGCGTTCCTGCATGGTGAGTTGGCGGGACTGCCAGCGGACATAGCGGGCGAGCTTCGAGAGGCCGACCACTTCCTCACCGGGCCGGTACGCGATATGGGCCGTCCCGTGGAAGGGGAGGAGGTGGTGTTCGCAGAGCGAGTAGAACGGGATCCCCGTCTTCACCACGAGGCCGTCGCTCTCGGCGTCGAACGTCCGCATCGTCGGCTTCGCCTCGGAGCGAGTACCGTCGGTGAGCGTCGCAAACGCGTCGGGCACACGCCGCTGCCAGGTGTCTTTGAGGCCGGGCCGATCTGGGTCCTCGCCGAGCGCTTCGAGGAGGAGGCGCGTCGCGCGCTGGGCCTTCTCCCGGTCGATACTCTCGTGGTCGGGCTGCGTGAATTGTGAGTGTTGCGTCATCGTCTCAGGTGCCGGGGGCGTCGTTCCAGAGGTCGACGTGGAGGCGAGGTGTGTAGCGATAACCGTATTCGATGGCGAGCTCTGCGACTGTGTTCCGCGAGTCGTCCAACTGCTCGCGCGTCACTCCTTCGGGCATCAACAGGACGTCCGAGTCTGGAATCGTCGTCGAAGTGGCGTCCCGGACCCGCTCAAGCAGCTTCTCGATCTCGGGGAGGTCGTCTTCGCCGGTGACGACGAACTTCAACTGCGAGTCGTAGGCGTCGACGAGATCCGCGAGCGCGTCGACGTCGATGCGGCGCTCCTCGTGGCGTTCGGCCCACTCGCCGTCGCCCTTCGGATCTTTCTCCTCGGTGGGTGTGCTGGAGGCGAGTTTCGGGCTGATGCTTGCGAGATCGATCGGTGCGTCGCGATAGATTGTACCGTTCGTCTCGATGGTCGTGTGGTAGCCTAGTTCGTCGAGGCGTTCGAGGAGTTCGACGGGTTGCTCGTGGATGAGTGGCTCGCCACCCGTGAGGACGACGTGGTCGGCCTTCTCATGAGACTCGACTTCCGCGACGATGTCGTCGAGGCTCATCGTGCCGTGCGTCGGTTCCCACGACGTGTGGTAGGAGTCGCAGAACCAGCATCGGAGGTTGCACCCCGACGTCCGGACGAACACGCTCGGAACACCTGCGAGCGTGCCCTCCCCCTGGAGCGAGTAGAACAACTCGTTAATCGGGAGCGCCGCTAAATCCTCATCGCCTGCGTCCGTGGTCGACGACTCGGAGTCGGCGGTCGAGTTGACGGGCATCAATACCCCCCCGCGCAGAGCTCGGCAGTTTCGCGGACGGCGACAGACACGTCGGAAACACGGTCCGGAAGCGCCTCGGAGAGTTTCTCCTCAAGCAGCACACCCATCACCTCAGCCGTGGGCGGATGCTCGAGCACGACGACCCCGTCAGTATCGTCGCTCGCTTCGAAGGCCTTGATGAGCGGATCACCCTCCTCGAGGAGGAATCGGTGGTCCCACTCGTCAACGACGTCCGTGACGTCGCCCTTATCCACGACCCAACCATCCTCGGAGAGCGTCCCAGTAACCGTGACAGAAATCTCGTAGTTGTGGCCGTGCGGCCGACTACACTTCCCGTCGTGGTGGCGGAGCCGATGGCCGGTACTGATTCGGATGGGCCGGTCGCCGCCGATGTGGAGGGTTCGTTCCCCGGCGTCGGCGAGTGATGACGCGGGCTGCTGTTCGAGAGTCACGAATCCGTATTCTCCGAGGGCGTACAAAATAATATCGGTAGAATACTATGCGAACATCAGATGGTGTAATCGTGTTTTGACTAGCTGTTCTATTCTCGCGTAGAGCGTGTCATAGAAGAGTTCACATGGATCCCTGAATCAGCTTAGACAAGTTGAAATCGCCGTACACTT
>NZ_BAAABL010000054.1:0-7502 GCF_039520965.1 Halarchaeum salinum | reverse complement strand
CGTACGGCTCCGCCGTCCGAGCGCGAGCGTGGTATCGCCAGTTTCGTGAAATTGTGCTCGCCGCCGCAGTCTACAACGTCGAACAAGCCGTGAAACAGTGAATCCCGTCGCCCTCTGCGGATTCAATGAAGCCGTCCGAACATACCGCCGGTATCACCGAGCACATAGAGGCCGTTCGCGACGATGATGCATTCGAGACGAGCATCGTGCCGATTGGGTCCGGCCTCGCTGTGAGTGCCTACCGCCCCTGACCATCGCTCTCCGCCAGTTACAGCCGTCAAGCCACGACCGAATACCCGATCCACCTTGACCTCCACCCGCACCTAAAGACGTCCCCAGAACGCTTTGCGTTCTGGTGGGCGAACGAGACCAAAGGTCTCGTTAACGTGGGAATCCCGCCACGGGATTTCAGGCCGGGCGTGGCCCTCTGGTTTCAAGACGCATACGTCCACGCGTCTCTTGCGTGGTAGCATCGGCGTGGGTATCTTGCGGGGCGTCAAATGCCCTCATCCTCAGCTGAGTCATCGCCATCGGTGTGTTCTCTTGAATGGCTCTCTCCGCTGAGGTAGCGGTCTGCGATGTTCACCGCTCCGTTCATGTCCGCTTGGTACTCGCCCATCCAGCAAGCGTCGTTCGTACACTTGAACGTCGCCTGTCTGACTTGCTCGACCTCGGCGTCCGTATGTTCCTTGTACGGTCAATGCCCTCCCGAAGCATGATGATCTGGATACTCCAGAACATCAGGTCGTAGACTCCCAACGTTGTAGTTGTCGGACCATGCGGCGTCGTAGCTTTGGCATTCCGATTTCCATGTTTCTCGTATCTGAAATTATAGCCGTGGCGCTGACACGCATCTTGCAACGAGTGCGATCCATCGACAAGAAACACGGCGTTGACGAGATGCGACGCATCTCGTTCGCTAACTAGAAACCTATGGTTTCTGGTAACGGCATACAGCCAGTACTGTTCGTCGTTGAGTTGGATCACAGTCTCGTTGACTGCGATGTGATCCGGACACCGACCAGTCTCGGGCTATAGATCGGCCTTGTGAGCCCAATTATGAACGGTAGATTGAGCACACTTGACACCGAATACCTCAAGAACAAAAACAGTATTTGAAAGCGAGAGTCCAGCAAGATACAGTTGAATACTGATCTTCATCAACAATCTCATTGACACTTCTCGTTCAACTAACGCTATGTTAATATCATCTAAACATCCGTTGAGGCGGTTGTTTTCGGGGATGGAGCACTCAGAAAACGAACTACCTCATCTGTCATTCTTATCTGAACACTACCATCGGGATGGCAGTATTTAGCTATGGCTGAAAATTAATGTGTGGTGATTTTGTGCTGGTCTATGGTAGAAACCTCATACCTCAGCGGTCATAGCAACTGGATCGACTTGGATTTTGTGGAGCGAGAGCGGACACCGAGCAAGCTGATGCAACTTGGTATTCGCCTCCATCTGTCTAGTTTATCGCTATCGAATACCGTCTCAGAATTAGAGCAGTTCGGTGTCAAACGCTCTCGGAAAGCCGTTTACGATTGGGCGCAGAAGGCCAATCTACAGCCCACCAGCGAATGAGTCAAGATCACATTGCGCTCAACGAGACGGTGATCCGGATCAATAGTCAGTAGTTCTAGCTGTACACCGCAGTCGATCCAGAGACAAACAGGTTCCTATCCCTGAGGCTGTTTACGACAACTACGACGGCATTGACTCCGCAGTTTCTCCGGGAGTTGCGTGAGAAACACGATGTCTCCGACGCCACCAGAACGCGTTGCGTTCTGGTTGGCAGACGAGATGCGTCGCATCTCGGCAACGCCGTGTTTCTCGTCGATCACGCTCAGCACCTAGCGGCGGCCCTGCATCGAGTAGGACTCCGATTTCAAATCGTCCGTCATGGGAGTTGGAACGCTGTCAAATATATCTTTAGAGGAATGAAAAGTCATACCTCCTTGTTTAGCAATGGTTTTAGCCACGTCGATCCGGAGACCGCCGAAACGCGGTTGCAAACCTTCGTCATCTGGTGGTACCCGCTTAACTAAACATGATACGGGGCCGTACCCAGAATTATAAATAGACAGGATAAGTAGAACCACGCACTTCGTTGGCTAGCGATTAGCCGACGGTAGAGCTACAATGGATGCAATCGTCCAAACTGGTGCGGAGAGCGTAGAGATACAAGAACGAGAGATTCCGACACCCAACTCGGATGAGGTGTTGGTGCGCGTCCACACCGCCGGGCTCTGTGGCAGTGACGCACACGCCTACAAGTACGACGAGAGCTATCACTGGATACCGATTCCTCGAATCATGGGACACGAGTATTCCGGGACCGTCGAGTCGGTCGGTTCGGACGTCACGACCATTAATCCAGGCGAGAAGGTCGTTGAAGAACCGATCCACGACTGCGGCGAGTGCTTCCAGTGTAAGAACGGACAGCCAAACGTCTGTCAGGACTTCTCCATTACGGGGATGCACCGCGACGGCGCGTACACGGAGTACGTGACTGTCAACCCTGAGCATCTCCACCGCGTGCCAGAGGGCGTCCCGCTCCGAGACGCGGCACTCACGGAACCGACAAGTATCGCCGCGCGCGCGGTGCTGACGCAGTCGACCCTCGAACCGGGCGATGCCGTGCTCGTGCAGGGGCCTGGGCCGATCGGTGTGCTAACCGCCGCAATCGCCGACTCACTCGGCGCGAACGTCGTCGTCTCCGGACTTGAGAAGGACACCGCGTATCGTCTCCCTCTCGTCGAAGAACTTGGTATCGATACGGTCAACGTCGCGGAGACGGAGCTGTCCGACGTCGTTGAGGAGCGCACTCTTGGCGGTGGGTTCGACGTCGTGTTCGACGCCACCGGCCACCACTCCGGCGTCAAGATCGGCGTGGGGCACGTCCGAAAGGGCGGGCAGATCGTGATAGTCGGGATCCCGAACGGCGTCAGCGAGGTTGCGCTCGCTGACTCCGTCCGCGGCGAAGTCGGTATCAACACGTCCTACGGATCGACGTGGCGTAACTTCGAGCAGGCGCTTCGCTTGCTGGAGGACGGCGCCGTCGACGCCGCGACAATAATGGATACGTCGTATTCGACGGACAATCCGGCCGCGGCGTTTGAGGCGTTTCTGTCTTCCAAAACGTGTAAGCCGACGTTCTCTCTCGGCGATTGAGATAGCGTCCCGTCTTCTCAATCGGCGATGCTCGCCCTCAATGCCAAGGGAGCCAACTTATCGGGGCCGTTCGGTAATGCCGGAACAGTAGCCGTCGGTTTCGAGGCGCTGAATTACAGACATATCTACGTAAAAACTGCGGTCAGAGCCAGGGTACCGCGCCGAGCGCCTCGGGTAATACCGAACTGCGGGACTGCTACGAATACTTCAAGTTGACCTCGATGACGTTCGCGGCGCTCTTTACTCGTTGTGGGAGGTCGTTCTTAAGACGTTCGTCGTGCATTCGGCTGGCGGGCCCAGAGACGCTCACAGCGGCCAAGACGTCGTCGTTCTCGTCGAATATCGGGGCCGCGACACATCGCATACCGTCGACGCGCTCGCCATCGTCCGTCGCGTACCCGCGGTTGCGGATCTTCTCGAACTCTGTATAGAGCGTTTCACGATCCGTTATCGTGCTCTCGTTGATCCGCGGAAGTCCGTGCTCGCTGATGATGCCCTTGACATACTCTCGGGGGTGGTGTGCCAGGATCGCTTTCCCCATCGCTGTCGTGTGTACGGGCACGCGCATACCGGAGTGTGTGTCGATAGTCACCGCATCTTCTCCCTTCGATTTATACAGGAATACGGCGAGCCCGTGTTCCACCATACCAAGGTTTGCATGTTCGCCTGTCTCGGTGGCGAGTCGCTTGACGACAGGCCGCGCGACGCGGAACACGGGCATGTTCTCGCGTGCGTAGCCGCCGTATTCGAGGAAACGAGCGCCGATCCGATACCCGTCAGAGTCGGCAACGACGAGATCAAGATTAATAAGTGTCGTCAGATGATCGTGTGCGGTGCTCTTCGGCACGTCGATGTGCTCGGCAATGTTCGTCACCGTCGGCTCGTCTAGGTCTTTTATCGCATCAACCACGTCGAACATCGTTCCAGCCGACTTGACACGCAGTTCCTCGCTCGCCATACGACATCATAGCAATCTGTGTGATATCAACCATTCGGTATTGCCCAACGTTGGGTCGTTCCCCACCGCTCGACTCCGAGTAACCGTGGATAGCGATCCGTGGGTATTCCCCCAACAGATCCATGGTGAGGCGTGTCCGGCTCAGTCATCTGAATCGGCGCTTCCTATCGCAGGATCGCTCTTGGGTTGGAGATGGTTGATACTGTTGAGCGGTGGCTACGGAGTCGAAGAAGACAAGGGCACCGCGGCAGCGGTTCCCGACACGAATGATTCCGATAGATGTGTTTGGGTTGGAATCGGTCGCAGCGGACCTGTTGGCGAAGGTTCGCTGGCGTGACGGTGTTACCTGTCCTCGCTGCCATTCTGATCACACGGTCAGAACCGGCATCTATCGAGAGTTTCAGCGGTAACTCTGTAAGAATTGCGACCGCACGTTCAACGACAAAACTGGCACAATATTCGCTCACTCGAAAATTGCACTCCGGGAATGGTTGTTCCCGATATACGCGTTTCTCCGGTTTAACACGAGCCTCCGCCAGATACAGTGCGAGATCGACGTAATTCACAAAACGATGCATCGGCGCATCGAGCGCTTCACTAGAGCGCTCAATGCGCCTCCCCTCGATCTGGTTGAACCGGTCGAAATCAACGAAATGTACGTTTCTGCTGGGAAGAAAGGCCACGAGCGCGACCAACAGTCATGTTGACTTTGTGCTGGACGGCAGCGTTCGAGAGTCGTCGAATCGCGGTGTCGGCATCTCCGGCCGCGACGTCAAGGTCGAACTTCAGCCCGTCAAAGCCCTCCCCGATGACCGCTTCGGCGGCATAGTCGTAGGCTACGAGGGGCTTGCTCTGGCCCTTATCAAGGTGCGCACCGGCGTGACAATCACGGTAGATGCGGACCTCGCCACGATATTTCCCGCTGAGAAGTTGGTAGATGGGCAGGTTGACAAGTTCCCCGACGGCAGCCTGCGAGTAGCTGACGGCCCCAGCGAATCCGGAGAGGAACTGCGTCATGTGATCGGTGAGCCGCTTGAAATCGGAGGGTCTTCGCCGACGAGGCCCGGTTCGGGGTCCTCGATCTGTTCGCTGGTCGGGCCGTTGAACGCCTCGCCGACGCTGGCGTCCGTCTCGTCAGTGATGATGTTTTACGGGAAGTTCCCACTAACGAGGTGAAAGTTGATATTGGTGATTTCGACGTCGCGAGTGGGTGGAACTTCCACCGAACCGTGCGGGCGTCGCCAGAACGCTTTGCGTTCTGGCTGCCAACTAGAAGCCGGAGGCTTCTGGTGACGTTGACGAGACGCAGAGCGTCTCGTTCGCGCACAAGAGCTTTGCTCTCGTGAACGCTGTATCCCCTCCCTGCTCGCCCCTTCCGTTTGGTCGGCGCTCGCTGAGGAAGGGGGCTTATCGCCTCAATTTAGCTAAATGGATGCGTATATCAGCGGAACAGTTATGTATCTCTCATCAGTTGACGGAATCATGACGGATCGAACGATACTCATCCGACGTGAGGGGACGCACGGCATACCCGTAGAGGAGTACGCAGCGGCAATTCGAGAGCGTAGACCGGACGATGACGTCATCCTCGCGCGAACCCGAAGCGAAGAACTCGACTTGATCGAGGACGCGGACGTCGTGGCTGGACTAACCTTCGATGAGGAGTTGCTTGAGCGGGCGTCATCGATGCAGCTCTTCGCGGGACTGGCTGCTGGCTACGAGCATCTCCCCCTCGAGGAGATAGCCGAGCGCGGCGCGGTCGTCACGAACGCCTCCGGCGTCCATGGCCCGAACATGGCCGAGCAAGTACTCGGGAACCTCCTCGTCTTCGCGCGACGCCTCGATGAAGGATGGCGGCGCCAGCAAGACCGACATTGGGAACACTATCAGGCGGGGGAGCTGAAGGGGTCAACGGTGACCGTCGTCGGCCTCGGGGCTATTGGA
The DNA here is from genome assembly GCF_039520965.1 of Halarchaeum salinum. Taxonomy (NCBI): domain Archaea; kingdom Methanobacteriati; phylum Methanobacteriota; class Halobacteria; order Halobacteriales; family Halobacteriaceae; genus Halarchaeum; species Halarchaeum salinum. The sequence continues at coordinate 1,423 of NZ_BAAABL010000054.1, read as the reverse complement.
CAGGACATCGTCCAGCGCCTTGAGCCATTCGAGGTCGGGACAATCGGTGCGCGCTACACGCCGGAAAAGGGCGGGCCGACCGACGAGATCGTCGGCCTCAAAGGTGCTGAGTTCGAGGACGCGATCTCCCGGACGGATTACCTCGTGCTCGCGTGCCCGCTGACCGAGACGACTGAGGGGCTCATCGACGCGGACGTCTTTGAGACGCTGCCTCCGAGCGCCGTGCTCGTGAACGTCGCACGCGGCCGCGTCGTCGAGACAGATGCGCTCCTCAACGCCCTGCGCGGGAACGAACTCGGCGGGGCGGCCCTCGACGTCACCGACCCCGAACCCCTCCCGGAGGGCCACCCGCTCTGGAACTTCGAGAATGTCCAAATAACGCCCCATATGGCGGGCTGTACGCCTCACTATTACGAGCGGTGTGCGGATATCCTCTCGAGAAACCTCGAGACTGTGGACAAGACAGGCGAGTATCGCGACCTTGAAAATCAGGTCGCCGGTCCCAAGTAGCGGGGGGAGACGTTACGAAATCACGGGCGCTGCCAGCCGAGATCTGCTGTGGCTATTCGGTTGCGAAGCCGAAGTCGCCATCGGTGTTAACCGAGAACTCATCGTCAAACGCGGGGATGTTGACGATGGCGTTTCGAGTCGCCTGGGTGACGTCGTTGACCTGTGGTGGGTCACGGTGGCGTTCCGCGAGCTACGGCATGACGCAGGTTCCAGTCGGCACCGGCACCTGCTGATGCTGGCCTACCACCTCCTCAAGTTCGGTGCTGCACACAGCGCTCTTTGAACACTTCTCGCATGTGCGAACTCACTCCGCAACGACGTCAAACGATCCTCCGCGAAAGCGTTCAAAATCTTCTCTCCTGGGCACTCAACAGCCCCTACCGCAGCATCAACGGGCAAATGCACCAAATCGACGGTATGTTCGTCTAACGTGCGAAGTTAAGTAAGTGAACTACCCTGCCCTACCGCGCTCGGGGCTACCCGCCCCTCGCTTGTTGAGGACAGGGCTTCCTGTTTCTGTGTCGGAATTTATACCCGAATGCACAGGGATTCCAGACTCCACAGGCGACGTCCCTTCACGGGTGGTTCGGAGTGTCCCACACCTACCAACTGGACACTCGGCCACAATCGACGGTGCGCGCTTCTTGTCGTCGTTCGAAAGGCGCGCTGCGCCTTTCGTGATGACGAAACGGCGACGCCGTTTCGAACCACGCTTGAACACCGTCGGAGGCGTGGTGAGCATCGTACTACTACGTTCGACCGTGTGGGTAGTAAACGTACCGATGAACGTGCAAACAAGCGTTGCGTCGTTGACAAGACGTGGAGCGTCCCGTTCCGCACGAGAGCTTAGTGGTTAGGGGAAGTTATGGAGGTGGCGCCTGATACGAGAGTATGTCTGGAGATCGCCGCAAAG
>NZ_BAAABL010000053.1:0-3053 GCF_039520965.1 Halarchaeum salinum | reverse complement strand
CGAGACAACGAGATGATTTCACGAGCTCAGGCTGTGCCCGCTGTTGCGTCCTCGGGGTAAACACGTACGAGAAATCATTATTCGGAAACGAAAGGGTAGTCTCTGACTGGTTTTAAACTGCGTGCACTTAGTGCACGGTTCTCTAAGCTAATAACTTGCTATAATAGTAATCAGACCGACCATAGTGTGTGAAGAGTTCTATGACACGCTCCATCTAGCTAGTTACCCATATGAACTGTCGGGGTCGTACTCGCTAACTACTATTCCGGTAATCCGCTCTACAATATGCACGAAATTGATGAGGACGAGTTCGGTGGTGTTTGGGCCGGAATAAGCACACTTCTTGTTGCACTGGTAGCCTTGGGTGTGTTCGTGTTTACGACAGACCCCATCAATAGTGGCGGGGTCATAGCGAGTGTTGCCCTCGCTATCTTTGGGCTTTCCCAAACCCTCGCTCCTCGTATCGTACCATGGTTCAAGGATCTCGATGATCGGGTGGTCGGGCTGTTTTGGATACTCGTCGGAATCTGTGTCGCCGCTATCGCTGTCGCCGCCTCACCTACGATTGGGAGGTTCGGGGGCGGACTGGTAATTGGGGCCGCATTCGTACTCTATGGATGTTTCACTGCACTGGGCCGATAGCCCAACGGTCTGCACTTATCGGTGCAACAGCATCGATAGACGGGGTATGTGAATGGTTGTATGATGCTCTCACTACTGGTAGGGGGCGTAGCGGACCAACGAATAGCGTACCCCCAGTAGGCGAATGCTTTTATGACAAAACGCCAGAATTGACAGTAGTGTCACAGACGGCGCGTCCGCCCAAAAATTCCCGGTGGAAGTGGCTCGGTCCAACGAGGAATATCGAGAGTGCTGGCTACGAATCCACACCAAGTGATTACCCCGTTGACGGTCTCTACGGCTCTGACGATTGCACGCTCGTCCGCGCTGCCTCTTTCGATATGACGTTCTACGAGATGGTCGATGGCGTCCTCAAGACCTACCCGCGTGAACAACAGGTCCGACACGACCGCTCGGTGACGCTGGACGACCTCGTCGCCGAAATCCCAGCCTGCTACCTCCGCTTCTACGATTCCTACGATCACGAACAGGGCCACCCGAAGCCCTGGGGAGCCGTCTTTCGCGCTCACGTCCTACGGTGCGTGAAAGGCTGGAAGAACGAGAAAACACTCTGGCGCTACCTCAAGCAGAAGCCGTTCCTCTGCACGCAGCTGGGCTTCGACGGCATTCCCGACCAGTCAACCCTCTATCGAGCGTGGGAATACCGTCTCTCCGAGGTACAGGACGCGGTACGAGACGCCGCCGAAGTCGTCGTGGATATCGCCCGCTACCACGACATCCCCGCGCCCGAACCCGAGTTTCTGCCTGATCAGCTGACCGATACGGTGACGAACTCGAAGAGCAAGGACACGCTCGCCCGCGAAAAGGCCCGTGAGGTCTGGAAGGGAGCGAAGCCTATCGTCGAGGACTGCTTCCACCTCAACCGCGGCGACAACGCCTCCATTCCCGAGGGTGCGTTCTGGGAGCAGCAGGCCTACCTCGGGATGCGGTCGGATATGCACCCGCACGACGGTGCCGGAAACTTCGCCGAGGAATCGACCCGGCGGAAGACGCCGTCGGGCGACTCGCACCGGTTACAGACGAAGACGCTCGGCGTTGAGCGCATTCGGACAATGCTCCGGGAGACTGGCCGGACGCTCGTTGCGCGGGCGAAGTCGAAGGACAAGATGGGGCGCAAGCAGATGGCGGCAATCGACTTCACGAAGGGCAACCCGTGGAGCGGCCACGTTGAACGCGATAGCAGCGGACAGAATCAGGAGCCGTGGATTCTCGGGTACAAGGGAGACAACGGGCCGTTCTTCCAGTGGGCGGTCATCAAACTCGTCGGCCACGACATCCCGCTGATCCTTGATGCCGTCCCGGTTGTTCGTGGTCGGAAGCGAGCGGACATCGTGGACGATCTCCTCGACGGCGCGACCGACATTGTCCCCGGACTCGATTTGGTGATGATGGACCGCGAGTTCGCGCTTGACGGCGTGAAGGACGCCTGCGAGAAACACGACGTCCACTACCTGAACCCCGGCGTTGTCCGGTCCAGTAGCGACCACGAGCACCAGATCGCCAAGCTCGCCAGCGAGGACAAAGACTTTGACGTGGTCGAGCAGGAGCGTCTGGACGATGGCCCGACACGGAAAGCGGTCTACCTCCCGAAACGCGAGTGGGGGCGTGAGGACGAAGACGATGACGGGACGGACGTCACAATTCGACAGGAACTCATCGAGGACTTTGAGGACGTCGGCGACACGACACCGCTCTCGGAGGACCGCGACAGCGACTCGCCACTAAGGGACCTTCTCGATGAGGTTGCCGAAGAGGAGGTAATCGAGGAGCCGGCACGGGTTGAAGCGCCGACGGTACCCTTCGAGACGAACATCCCGTGGGTGGACGTTGATCCCGAGGATGAGCAGGAGATGAAGCACCAGGTTGGGCGGCTGATGGTCCGGTACAAGCGGCGCTGGGGCATCGAGAACGGGTTCAAGAAGCTGAAGACGTTCCTCGCGGAGACGCAGTCGCCAGACCACCGGTTCCGGTACTTCAACTTCGCGTTCGCCTGCGTCCTCTACAACTGCTGGCGGCTTGTGGACATCCTCGTGCAGTTGGAGATGGACGGGGAGGTTGGGAACGAACCGGCGATCACGGCGAACTCGTTCCTGACGTTTGCCAAGAAGAGTTACGGCCTCGACCCGCCCGACTAACTCCCTCGTTTCCGCTGGGCTTGCTCGGTCGTGAGCGGCAGTGCTGTCCCGGACGCCGATTTCTCACCGGATTTGTGAACGATATCAGACAGTTCTCCCGGAAGCGCGTTCCAAGACTTGCTCGGGTACTTCTTCCAGACTTCTTAGCTGTGATACCTGTGCATTATAGAGCCATCTTCGCAACATCCACAGGTTCGGAGGATATCGAAAATACATGCTCCGTTGAACGCCGACGCCCTCTGCGGATTGTATCGCTGATTTCAGGGGATTTGGACG
>NZ_BAAABL010000052.1:0-637 GCF_039520965.1 Halarchaeum salinum | reverse complement strand
TACTCTCCCGCTTCACTTCCAACGTTCTAACGACTCATCCCGACGCTGTCTGCGGATTCAATAGAGCTGTCCTCAAGTGATTCGACGAAATCACTCGCGAGTTCCTCTGGTGGTGTCGGTGGTGACTCGGGCATTGTATCGTTGCTTTAACCAACAGGCCCGTGATTTGCTTAGGTGTGTTGGTTAAACCTTCAGATACGCCATTAAACCACGAACAGACAACCTCCAGAGCAGGCTTGAATCTCGGTCTGTACTGGTATTCTTGTCAGCTATTACACTCTGATGCCCCGTCCACCCCTTGCTTATAAGGAGTGGACAGGTGAAGTTGATGCTGTATGACGGATCTTGTCGTTAAGGCGGCGGTTAAGGACGCACTGTCAGAGAAGAACGTTGCTGGCGATTTCTACGAGGCGCTGGACGAGGAGGTTGAAGAACTGCTCGAGGAAGCAGCGGCACGCGCTGAGGCGAACGGCCGCAAGACGGTCCAGCCGCGCGACCTCTAGATCGGCTCGCGACGCTCTTTTCATAGTGCTCGCCCGCTAGCTGGGTGTTTCCTTTACTGTTAACCGAGGGTGTCATAGAACGAGTAGCACACCAAAGAGCAGGGTGAACGCTGAGGTGGATGAGTTCAGCGACC
>NZ_BAAABL010000051.1:0-49911 GCF_039520965.1 Halarchaeum salinum | reverse complement strand
TAAGCTAGTAACGCTCTATAACAGTTAGAAACTCTACTATAGTGTGTGAAGACTTCTATGACACCCTCACCCATACGTATAGTAAGGGTAGAACCGTGTCCTATGGTGTTGCGATAAAGGCACAGATGATTATGAGTATGAAAAGTCCGATGCTTTTCTCCCCACTTTCTTGACTGAGAAATATCCAAATGAGGGGAAACATGAGGACCGCGGCGAGATGCTGGATTATGGCCATGCTCAGAGTCCTCCCTTCATTTTACTGACGTGCTAAGATGTGTGTGCCTCAATAGCATAATTATGGGGGTTACGTCGACCACATCACTCTAAATTCTGATAGGAGTGGAGTATTCGGGGATATAGTAGTGAAAATAAGGGTGGTTGCACCCCCATGTGGTACCATACTGAGGGAATAGTGGTACCAGATAGACTGATAATCTTAAGTTATCTGTTTTGATGGTACTGGGGTGCTATTTGACTCTCGACGGTGGCGATAATGGTGTGAGTGGCCTACCTTTAGATTAGTAGGGCCATGTGACGACCCACCTGTGGGAAAGAGATGGGGGGTCAAGATTAGAGAGTGGACTAACGATCATGGTAACAGGTGGGAGCAGTACACTCCCTCGATGGAGATGGGGATTAAGGGTAGCATAGTGAATATTCCATAGGATGCTCTCTAAGCGACTTTAGGTGTAATATGACCAATACCACTCAAAAATTATTAAATGGTCCCTATGGCTCTTTCTCGGACTCCTATGAACAACACACAGTTGTAAGTACAGTCACACCCAGAGTAGATCAAGAGACTTCCCCCCTCCGACCCTCTTTTGCTGTTGTTGTGTCACCCTCCGATTGAGTGGATACTCGATGGCGGTGATGGGAGCGAGGGGAACCTACCCCTGCGGTTGGTTCCACGAGCGACCAGAGCCGACGAGAGTTCCACGACCACCCCCATTTTCCACCTATCTGAGAAACTTCCCCTCGAATCTCCTTTACACGCACCCTCGTAGGCGCATAATGCGCTTGCACTCGCCCGATCCAGTAATATGGAATAACATTAGTGGGGTACACCATACGTCTGATATACTATCAATATGAGAGCCACATTACTGTAATATACCATAATAGTGTAATACTGCATTATGATGTTCCTGCGCACGCACGTAGCCCCACCTTTGTCTATAATTTCGCTACCCACCTGAATTTATTTCTGGGGCAAGTAGAACTGACAGCCTGCCACAACGTTTTCGGGGATCGCTCCCGTATTACCGCACGAGTAGGTATGCCGAGTGACGAACCGACCCCCATCGAACGCACCGCGAGCGAACCGGTGGCGACGCGCTACGACCTCGTGCTCGCAGTGATCCCGCTCACGCTTCTCGGCGGGGCGATCGCCGGGATGGCCACCGGGATCGATATCCAGACGGGTGTGGCGGCCGGGAGCGTCGGTGCGCTCTGTACGCTCGGCTACGCGATTTTTGGTGATCCCCCGATCGAACGCGGTGGCGGCCGACAGGCGAGCTAGTTATTTCGCGATCGGATCGTCCGAACGCTGCTGGAACGCCTGTTTCACCTGGAGCGCCGCGGACGCGGCGAGCCCCTGTGCGACTTCCGCGCGTTCGTCCGCGGGCACGAGGTCGGTGTCGTTCTCGTCGAACTCGGGCGTGAACCCGGCGCTGACCGGGTTACCGGCCGGCGGGCGGACGGCGACCGTCGCGTGCGTCCCCTGTTGATTCTGCCCGATCTCCGCGCCGACGATGTACTCGTCGGGGAGATACGTCCGGGTCTCGGCGGCGATCCGCGCGAGACTGTCGCGGAGCGCACGGCGTTGCTCCGGCGTCAACGCCGCCTCGTCGTCGTCCGTCGGGTTCCCGCCCGGTCCGGCGTACGGCGTATTACCGTTCATACACACGAACAGGGGCTACGCGGTTGAAATGCCTTCCCCCACCCTCAGAGAATGGGGTCGCTTTCGCCGTAACAAGCGACGACCACCGCCGACGCGTACTCGCCGGCGTCGGCTTCGATACTGGCCGTCTCGACGTGTTCGCCGTCGAATTCCCAGTCGCGCAGGTCGCGCCCCGCATCGAGGCCGGCACGGACCCGCGTTTCGACGTCGTCGGGATCGGTCTCGTCGGCGACTTCGTAGAAGAGCCCCGGCCCACCGGTCTCGCGCGACCAGCCGAGCCCGGCGGAGACGTGGCGGGGTCCGGCGGCGTTCGCGTGCGCCTCGACCACCGTCAAGCGCTCGCCCGCGGGCCCGAGATCGGGTGCGGTACCGACGGCTTTGACGGTTGCGTCCGCCGGAATCACGGAGGAGACGGCGACGAGGTTGTAGTTGTGGACGCTCGCGTCGGCGAGCGCCGCGTCGTAGGCGGCCATCGCCGTGGGGGCCGTGCCCGTCCCCCAGACGACGCGTATCGTAGCCATACGGCGTCTATCGGCCGATCGGGTGAAGAAGTGTCGAAATCCTACTGCACGTAGGCGGCGTAGCCCGGCGTCCCGTTCTCCTCCTCGCGCTGGATCTTCGCGAGGGCGTCCTCGAAGTCCGCCATCGTCACCGTCTCGCGGTCGTCGCGGATGGCGAACATCCCGGCCTCGGTGGTGAGCGATTCGAGTTCCGCACCGCTGAACCCCTCGGTATCGCGTGCGAGTGCCTCGTAATCGACAGCTTCGGCGAGGTTCATCCCGCGCGTGTGAATGTCGAGGATGCGCTCGCGGGCCTCCTGGTCGGGCTCGGGCACTTCGATGAGCCGGTCGAAGCGACCCGGGCGGAGGATGGCGGAGTCGAGCATGTCGAAACGGTTGGTGGCGGCGATGATGCGGATGTCGCCGCGCTCGTCGAAGCCGTCCATCTCGTTGAGGAGCTGCATCATCGTCCGCTGGACCTCCGCGTCACCCGACGTCTTCGAGTCCGTCCGCTCCGCGGCGACGGCGTCGATCTCGTCGATGAAGAGGATCGCGGGCTCCTCCTGTTCGGCGAGATCGAAAAGGTCACGGACCAACCGGGAGCCCTCGCCGATGAACTTCTGGACGAGCTCGCTGCCGGCCATCTTGATGAACGTCGCGTCAGTCTCGTTCGCGACGGCTTTTGCCATCATCGTCTTCCCGGTGCCCGGCGGGCCGTGGAGGAGCACGCCGCTCGGCGGTTCGACGCCGACCTGCTCGAACTGCTCGGGGTTGACGAGCGGGTCCTCGACGGCCTCGCGGACCTCGCGGAGCTCCTTCTCGAGGCCGCCGATGTCCGCGTACTCGACGGACGGCGACTGATCGACCTCCATTGCCTGCGCACGGGCGTCCGTCTCGTCGTCGAGGACGCCCTGGATACTGAACGAGTCGTTGATTGTGACGCGATCGCCGACCTCGACGCGATCGCGCGTCCGATCGGAGACGTCGGTCAGCACCTCCTGGTTGTTCCCGTGTTGCTTGACGACCGCGCCGTCCTCGGAGAGGTCCTCGACGGTGGCGAGGTAGAGGGACGCGGTCTTCAGCGTCTCGTTCTCACGCTGAAGGTCGTCGACGTCCTCGCGGAGGTCGGCACGATGATCCCGCACCGCCGAAAGCTGCTCTTCGAGCTGGTCGTTGACGTCGACCAGCCGGCGGAGGTGGTCTCTGAGCGCCGCCAACCGCTCTTCCGGGCTCGATTCGGGATCGAGCTCGAGCGTCGGCCGGTCAGGGAGAGTAGGGCTACGAGACATCCGTTGGCCGTACTAGGCACCGCATAAAGAAGTTCCTTTGGGTCACGGACACACCCCCCGGCGAACGGTTACAGGAGGTGGTCCTCGGCGCGATCGAGATACTCCCGGTAGACGCCGATCGCGGACTCGATTGGGGCCGGCGAGGACATGTCGACGCCGGCGTCGCGAAGCAGTTCGAGCGGGTACTCGGTCGAGCCACGCGTCAGGAAGTCGATGTACGCCTCCGCGGCACCCTCCTTGCCTGCGAGGATCCCCTCGGTGAGCGCGACCGCGGCGCTGATCCCCGTGCTGTACTGGTAGACGTAGTAGTTGTAGTAGAAGTGGGGGATGCGCATCCACTCGCGGGCGATGTGGTCGTCCACGCGCGCGTCCCCGTAGAACTCGCGTTTCAGATCTCCGTACTCGGCGTCGAGGGCGTCCGGCGTCAGCGGCTCGCCGTTCTCCTCCATCGTGTGGATGGTGTGCTCGAAGTCGGCGAACAGCGTCTGCCGGAAGAGGGTCGAGCGGAAGCGTTCGAGGTACTGATCGAGGACGTGTGCGCGCAGCGCCTCATCAGCGGTGTGCTCGAGGAGATACTGCGTCAGCAGGCTCTCGTTGACCGTCGAGGCCACCTCCGCGACGAAGATCTCGTAGTCGTTGTAGACGTAGGGCTGGTGTTCGCTCGACAGTTGGCTGTGCAGCGAGTGGCCGAGCTCGTGCGCGAGCGTGTACACCGAGTCGAGGTCGCCCTGGTAGTTCATCAGGATGAACGGCTGGGTGTCGTACGTCCCGCCGGAGTACGCCCCCGAGCGCTTGCCCTCGTTCTCGTAGACGTCCACCCACCCCGACTCCAACCCCTCCGCGACGCGCTCCTGGTAGTCCTCACCGAGCGGTGCGACGGCTTCGACGACGTACTCGCGGGCCTGCTCGTAGTCGATGTCGGGCTCCTCGGCGTCCGTCAACGGCATGTAGAGGTCCCACATCTCCAGGTCGTCGACGTCGAGCGCTCGGCGCTTCAGGTCGGCGTGGTGATGGAGCGCATCGAGGTTCCCCCGGACCGTCTCCACGAGATTGTCGTACACCTCGACGGGGATGTTGGGGCCGTCGAGCGCCGCCTCGCGCGCCGTGTCGTAGCCACGCACCTGCGCGCGCTTCACGTCCCCCTTCGTCGAATACTGCAACGAGGCACCGATGGTGTTCCGAACGTCCGAGATCCGGTCATAGAACGACTCGTGGACCGTCTGTCTGAACTCACGGTCGCGCTCCTGGAGGAGCGTCGTGAAGTTCGCCTGCGTGATCGTGACGTCCTCGCCGGCGGGCCCCTCCACCGTCGGGAACTCCAGATCGGCGTTCGTGAGCATCCCGTACACCTCGCCGGGCGCGCCCATGACCTCGCCGAACTCCGAGATGACCTCCTCGACCTCCGCCGAGCGCGTGTGCGCCTTCATCCGGAAGACGTCGTCCAGATAGTGCTCGTAGAGTTCGAGGCCGTCCGTGGCCGCGACCATCCGATCGAGTTCGTCCCGATCGAGCGACTGGAGTTCGGGTTCGAGGAAGCTCGTCGCCGAGGAGAGTTTGGAGGCGAGCGCGGAGCCCCGCGACTTCAGCGCCTGGGCCTCCTGATCGCGCGTGTCCTCGTCGGCGCGCATCCGGGCGTACGCCGCGAGCGTCGAGACGGTGCGCGCGACGTCCTCGTACGCCTCCAAGAACTCGAGGAGCGTCTCGCCGTCCGCGGTCACGCGTCCCTCGTAGTCACGGAGCTCCTCAATATCCGCTTTCGCCCGCTCGAAGTCGTCCTCCCACGCCTCGGTCGAGTCATAGACGCTCTTCAGATCCCACTTGTCCGCCGCGTCGATCTCCTCGCGCTCGGGGACGGTACTCATTAGGCTGACACAGGGACTGCGGCGCTGTTAAGCGTTCCTCACCGTTCAGAGTCGACGCCCTCGACAACGGTCCCAGCGACGCGGACGAGTGCACGGTGCTCGGCGCGCTCGTCGGCGAAGAACGCACGAGTGTCGCGGGCCGCGCGCCCGTCGCGCTCGAACTCGACCTCGAATCGCGGGCCGTCGTAGTCGACCGCCGCGAGGACCAGCGGCTCCGGCGGCGCTTCGGGGACGCCCGCGTGGCCGGGAAGCGCTGCGGTGGCGAGGACGCGTTCGACCTTCGCCGGCGGGACCGCACCCGTCGCCACGCTCCGTACGAGCGACGCGACGCGGCGGACGAACCCGCGGGGGAAGCCACCGGCGCGCGCCCGTAGGATGAGGAAGTCACCGTCGGGATCGACAGTGAGCGCGAGGTCGCGTTCCGTCCCGGTATCGTCGCTCGTCAAGTTGTGGAAGTCGTGTACGCCGGAGAGTCGCCGAGCGGCCGCGTGGGCGCGTTCGAGGGCCGCGTCCGGTGCGTAGAGGTGGTAGACGTACTCGCGCGCGACGGCGTGGTGCGTGGCGTGAAAGGCGTCCGAAACGTCCGCGTGCGCCCACGCCCAGACGGCGTCGTGGAGTTCGGCGTTGAGCGCGCGCGGCGTCAGCCACTCGGGGCAGTCGAAGGCTACCGTCTGCGCGAGCGCGGAGACGCCCGCATCCGTCCGTCCCGCGGCCGCGTAGCCGGTCGGCTTGTCCGCGTCCATGCCGAGGACCCCGTGCGCGCGCAGCGCATCGAAGAGCGCGTCCTCAACCGTCGGAACGGTCGGCTGGCGCTGGAAGCCGTGGAACGGTCGGCCGTCGTAGGCGAGGCGGAACGCGCGGCGCATCCTCGACGCCTACGCGAAGTCGTCGTGGCGCGGTTCGTCGTGCTCGCCGGGGAACGCATCGACGGGAACCTGCGTCTGGTCGCCCGACGCCATGTCCTTCACCGTCACGTTGCCGTCGGCGAGATCGCGTTCGCCCACGATAACGACCGTCTCCGCGTTGATCGAGTCCGCGTAGTTCATCTGCGCACCGAAGGAACGCCCCGAGACGTCGGTCTCGACGACGTGCCCGCGATCGCGGAGGTCCCGCGCGACGCGCGCGGCGACATCGCGAACGTCACCCACGGAGAGCACGTAGTAGTCCGTTCGGATCTCCTCTTCGGGCCAAACGCCGGCGCGCTGACAGAGGAGGGGGAGCGTCGAGTAGCCCGTGGCGAAGCCGACCGCGGGCGTTGGCTGGCCGCCGAAGGATTCGATGAGATCATCGTAGCGCCCGCCGCCGAAGACCGAGCGGCCGACCTCGCCGGTCGAGTCGAAGCACTCGAAGACGACGCCCGTGTAGTAGTCGAGGCCGCGCGCCGTCGCGAGCGAGACGTCGACGTACTCGCGCACACCGTAGTCCTCCGTCGCAGCGAGTACCGCACGAAGGTTCTCGACGGCGTCCGTCACGCGCTCGCTCTCCGCGAAGTCCACGAGGTCATCGAGGTCGTTCGACGCGATCACGTCGTCAAACGCCTCCGCCTGCGCGGTGGAGAGCCCGGTGCCCGCGAGCCGGTCGATGTAGTCGTCGTAGTCGAGTTTCGCGCGCTTGTCGACGACGCGGATCGCGTCCCGGACCTGCACGTCCGCATCGAAGCTCTCCAGCGCGCCGCCGAGGACGTCCCGGTGGCTGACGTGGAACTCGAAGTCCTCGCCCGTGAGGCCGAGCGACGTGAGTGCGTCCGCCGCCGTCGCGAGCACCTCCGCGTCCGCTTCGGGCTCGCTCGACCCGAAGACGTCCACGTTCGTCTGGTAGAACTCGCGGTTGCGCCCCGACTGAGGCTCCTCGTAGCGCCAGAAGTCCCGCGTCGAGTACCACTTGATCGGCTTCGAGAGCGCCTGCTGTTTCGCGACGACCATCCGTGCCACCGTCGGCGTCAGTTCGGGCGTCAGCGTGACGTGCCGACCGCCCTGGTCTTCGAAGTCGTAGAGTTCGGAAACGATCTCGTCGCCGGATTTGTCCGTCCACATCTCCGCGCGCTCCATCGCGGGCGTGCCGATCTCGCGAAAGCCGTAGCGACGCGCCGCGTCCTCGACGGCGTCCATCGCCTCCCGCCGCGCGCGCATCTCGCCGGGGTAGAAATCGCGGAACCCCTTGAGCCGGTCGTACATATCCCGAAATTCGCTCGGGACGCGCTTGAAGCCTGTCCTTCGACGCCGTCACTGCGCGATCAGCGCGATCCCGGCGACGGCGAGCGCCGACGCCGCCAACCGCGTCCGGAATCCCTCCTCGGCGAGGAGGACGCCACCGAGGACGACCGCCACGACCGACTGGGCGTTGATGATCGTCGCGGCGACGCTCGCCGAGGTCACCGAGAACGACAGCGTCGTCGCGACGCGCGCGAGCGCCACGACGACCGCGATCCCGACGAACAACGGAAGGTCCGCCCGGAGCCCCTCATCCGGCCAGTCACGGGCCGCGATGGGCGCGAGGAGCAACGCCGGGCCGATGAGGCTCACGATCACCCAGTACGCCGTCGGGACGCCGACGTCCTGCAACGCCACGCGTTTCGCCACGTCGCTAACACCGTAACACGCCGCGGAGAGGAGCGCGAGGCGCACGGCGTGCGAGCGCGTGAGGTTGCGCAGCGGATCGAGGACGCGCCCACCCTCGTAGTTCGCGAGGTAGACGGCCGCCGTCACGACGCCGATTCCGACCACCTGCAACGGCCCGAGGGCCACCGGCAGGAGGAGGAGTTCGAGGGGCAGGACGAAGACGGGCACGATCTTCGCGACCGGCGCGACGAGCGTCACGTCGCCCGCCGCGAGCGCGCGCGTCACCAGCAAAAAGCCCAGCGCCGCGAACGCTACCGTGACGCCGACGATCGCGACCCCGAACGCCGAAAACGATGGGAGTGTCGGGAATCCCCCGAGGTAGGCGTACGCCCCCGGGAGGTACCACGCGGTCGCGATCGTGTTGACGACGACGGCGATTACCGCACCGGAGTAGCCCGAGAAATACCGCTTCAGCGAGTAGAGGTAGCCGCCCCACAGCAGCGCGGCGGCGAGGGCGGGGAAGAGGCCGGGGACCATACAGGGGCGACCCCGCCGAGTGCGGAAAGCGTTCCGCCTTCTATCGGCGCGAGATGTCGAAGTCCTTCGAGTCCGGTTTCAGCTCGCGCAGCAGCTCCTTCATCTGCTCCTCGTCGAGCTGGTCCTGAAGGCGTCCCGAGCGACCGAGGGCCACGACCTGCTGTTCGACGCGCTCGGCGAGGTCGGGCTTGCTCATCTTCACCGAGTTCAGCCGGCGGCGCGCGCCGTCCGAGAGGTACTGGCGCAACATCGCCTTCTTCTGGTCTTCAGCCTGCTGTTGGGCCTGCTGCTGGGCCTCGGGGTTCGCACCCGATCCCGCGTTGCCGCCGCCCTGCTGTTGTTGTTTCAGCTGCTCTCGCTTCTGCTTGCGGAGTTCCTCCAGTCGATCGTCGTCAGGGTTCTCACTCATACACCCGTGTAGACGTTCGAGCGGGAAAAAGTCTTAGCACGCACCGTTTTCCGGGTCGGGTGCGCCACAGGCGCACCGTCCCCGCAAAACCCTGCACGAAAAACGCCCGCGAGCGCTCTACGCTCGCGGTACGGAACGGAGACCGCACAGTCAAAAAGCTGGACCAAAAAGACCGCGAGCCATCGGCTCGCGAACACAGAATGGTACGGGCGAAAACAGACTCAGCCTCCCACCTTTTTGCTCGTCGGGTCGGCGACGCCGACCACTCCTCGAAAAAGCTGGACCAAAAAGACCGCGAGCCATCGGCTCGCGAACACAGAATGGTAAGGGCGAAAACAGACTCAGCCTCCCACCTTTTTGCTCGTCGGGTCGGCGACGCCGACCACTCCTCGAAAAAGCTGGACCAAAAAGACCGCGAGCCATCGGCTCGCGAACACAGAATGGTAAGGGCGAAAACAGACTCCCTCTACGAGCGGGGTGCCGCCGTGCGAGACGGCGGTCCGACGCACGCGGGCTGACGAGGCCACGCGTCGGGAGCGATCAGCGGGCGATCGTTCGCGGCACGGGCAGATCCTTCGGGCCGTCCGTGCCGCGATTCACTCGCGCGCTAGCGCGAGGCCCGAGCACCCCCGAAGGGGGTGCGACGGGCTTTTGGTGAAGCTTTTGCAAGCGCGCTTCGCGCGCGCTGCAAAAGGTTCAGGCGTAGCGTTCGAGCTCGGGCCGATCGAGCGCTTCGAGGACGTCGCCCGCGGTGTCGTCGAGGAGGCTGCGGCCCTCGCCGGTGACGATACGGCCCTCCGACCCCTGCTGCTGGACGAGGTCGGCGTCCTCGAGCTGCTGGAGGATGGTGCGGATGACGTTCTTGGAGCCGTCGGTCTTCTGTCGGGGGGCGACACGGTAGCGCGTCGAGCCTTTCGTGAGGGAGCCATACTCGGTGCTGAGGCGCTCGACGCCGACGGGACCGTCGACGGCGACCTTGCGGAGGAGGCTGGCGGCGCGGCGCGCCCAGAAGTCGTCCTGCTGGGGGGGCATCTCGCGGTCGTGGCCCGTCTTCGCGAACTCGGCCCACGCGGGGGCCTCGACGACGTCGTCGAGTTCGTCAGCCAGTGCGTCGATGAGCTCGTCCGTCGGGGCATCGTAGAGGGTTGCCATTACGCGATTACTGGTGGTTGCCGAGGGTTAAAGGCATCGTTAGCGCCGCGCGCGGAGCTCGAGCCAGGCGGCCGCGCCGCCGCCCAGGACGGTCGGAGCCCAGTAGACCGCGGCGCGAAAGACGAGCGCGGCGGAGGTGGCAGTGGCGGCGGCGACGCCCGTCGTGGGGACGAGGAGGAGGACGAGCGCGGCCTCGACGCCGCCCGCGCCGCCCGGGAGGGGCGTGACGCTCGCGATAGTTGCGACGGGGACGGCGATGAAGACGATCGCGGCGTTGACGTCCGTCGTGGGGGTGAGCGCCCACAGGGAGAGATAGAGCGCGAGACAGAGGCAGAGCCACCCGAGCGCGGACCATGTGATCGCGATGGCGAGGTCGCGGCGGCTGGTGGCGACGCGCTCGATGGCGGTGACGAAGCCGTCGACGCGCGCGCGGATGGCGTCGCGGCCCGGCGCGGAGATGCGTGGAAGGTGGCGGCCGACGAACGACCAGATTGGATGGATAACGTCGACGAGGCGACGCTTCGTGGTCGTCCGGTAGCGCCACGCGAGCGCGGCGACGATGGGAACGATGACGGCGAGCGCGACGACGACGCCGAAGACGAGTTGGACGCTGTCGCCGGCGGCGAAGCGGGCGACGTAGTAGGTGAGACCGACGAGCGCGAGGACGATCGAGGGGACGAAGTTGAGGGTGTCGACGCTGGCGATGGCGGCGAGGCCGGTTTCGTACTCGCTCTCGGTGGCGCGCGAGATGAGGAGGGCGCTGAAGGGTTCGCCGCCGGCCTGTCCGAACGGCGTGATGTTGTTGGCGAAGGCCGCGGCGGCGTAGAGGAGGAACGCGTCCCACGCGCTCGCTGCGACGTCGAGTGCATCGAGGACGCGCCGAAGGGCGAGCGCCCACGCGACGAGCCACGCCAGGCCGACAGCGAGGACGGCGGCGAACGTTCGGAGCTTGAGGAGCGCGAGCGTCCGGGCGATGTCGTCGATGCCGACGACCCAGAGGAGCAGGGCGAGGACGGCGGCGACGACGGCGAACCCCAGGGCGATCGCGCGCGAGTCGAAATCCATTCGTTCGACCCGACAGCCGGCGATCGTCTAAAGGCACCGACCGAGAGTGTGCGAAGCGGTGGCGTTTTGCCGGCGGCACGCTGGGTGAGCGTATGGACGAACGGGCCGCGCTCGGCCTCGTCGGCGATCTGGTGGACGCGGCGGGCGACGACGCGGCGGTGCTCGGAGGGACGGTTGTGACGATCGATATGCTCCACGAGACGACGGATTTCCCCGCCGGCACGACACGCTACACCGCCGGGTGGCGCGCGGTCGGGGCGTCGCTCTCGGATGTCGCGGCGATGGGCGCGACGGCGACGGGCGCGGTCGGTGTCTACGGCGCACCGACGTTCGACCCCGACGATGTCGAGGCGTTCGTACGCGGTGCGCTCGACGTCTGCGACCGCGTCGGGGCCGAGTACGTCGGCGGCGATCTCGACGGCCACGACGAGTTCACCGTGGCGACGACGGCGCTCGGGGAGACGGACGCACCGGTGTCACGCGACGGGGCGAGCGCCGGGGAGGTCGTCGCGGTGACGGGCGCGCTCGGGCGGAGCGCGGCGGCGCTCGACGCCTTCGAGGCGGGCGAGACCGAGCGCGCGAACGAGCTCTTCCGATTCACGCCACGGGTGCGGGCGGGCGTCGCGCTGCGCGAGCACGCGAGCGCGATGATGGATTCGAGCGACGGATTGGCGCGCTCGCTCCACCAGTTGGCCGAGGCCTCCGAAATTGGATTCGACGTGGCGAGCGCGGCCGTCCCGATCCACGACGCGCTCGGGGGCGAGGACCGATCGGCGCGGGCGACGACGTTCGGCGAGGACTTCGAGCTGGTGTGCACGCTCCCGGCGGACGCACTCACACGGGCGCGAGCGGCGCTCGACGTGCCCCTGAGCGTCGTCGGCGACGTCACGGAGTCAGGTGTGACGATGGACGGCGATCCGCTTGCGGATCGGGGATACACGCACGGCGAGTGACGCCTCCCGGTCTACACGGCGAGTGACTCGATCGCCAAACAGGGGGCCGGTTCAGCCGACGAGCCGGATTGGAACCGGCATGAAGCAGAGCAGGCCCATGAAGAGGGTGATGGCGGCGACAGCGTGGCGCTTCGTGTCGAGGCCGTCCTCAGAGAGCGGGCGAGCGGACCCTCGGAATGCGAAGAACGACGTAATAAGCCCCCACATCCCCCAGACGACGGCAGCGTTGGTCGCGTCGCGGACGACGTAGACGTACGCGGCGAGGCCGAAGAGCGCGGCGGGGACGAGTGGCACGGCGCGCTCGTAGGTGGGGCCGAAGACGGCGCGCATCATGTGGCCGCCGTCGAGTTGGCCGGCGGGGAGGAGGTTGAGGAAGGTGACGAACATCCCGACCCACCCGCCGAAGACGACGGGGTTCACGGCGAGGCCCTCACCGTACGACAGCGGCTGGCCGAGTACCCACGCGATGAGGCGGAGGAGCGGAGGGTTGCCGAAGCCGATCGCGATCCCGGTCGTCGGGACGGTGGGAACGCTAATCGGCGGGAGCACCAACCCGATCGCGGTGACGAGGACGGTGGCGACGAGGCCCGCGAGCGGGCCGGCGACACCGATGTCGAAGAGCGCCTCCCGATCGGGCATCACGCCCTTCATCCGGATGACTGCACCGAGCGTCCCGATCGGCGAGAACGGGATGGGGATAAAGTACGGGAGGGTGGCGTCGACGTCGTGGTAGCGCGTCATCGCGTAGTGGCCGAGTTCGTGGACGCCGAGAACGCCCATTACGGCGAGGGCGAACGGGACCGCGCGGAGGACGTCGAGGGAGAGGAGGTCGTCGACGTAATACCACTGTGCGCCGGCATAGAGCGTCGTGAGTACAGTGAGCGCGGCGAGGGCGG
This sequence comes from Halarchaeum salinum, assembly GCF_039520965.1. Taxonomy (NCBI): domain Archaea; kingdom Methanobacteriati; phylum Methanobacteriota; class Halobacteria; order Halobacteriales; family Halobacteriaceae; genus Halarchaeum; species Halarchaeum salinum. The sequence continues at coordinate 36,787 of NZ_BAAABL010000051.1, read as the reverse complement.
CGTTCGTCCACGGGAATCCGGGGTCGGCGGCGTCGTCGCTCGTGGGCGTGGCGGCGAGAGTAGTCTCGCCCGGCCGCTCCTCGATCCGGACGTCGTAGCCGTGATCGCTGAACAGGGGGAGGACGGTTCGCTGGAGGGTTTGGCGATCGACGAGCGGCTCACCGTAGTAGACGACCGTCTCGTCCTCGCGCACGACCTCGTAGACGGAGAACACCGACGAGAGCGCGCCGGGGGCGGGCGCGTCGTCGAGCGGGTCGGCGGACATACCGAGAGAACGGTGTCCGCCCGTTTAAATCCAGAGAAGTCCCCCACGGAGTGCCCAGATCAGGACGGCGAGCGTAGCGATACTGCAGACCGTCGTGGTGAAGATCACGGTGCTAACGTACTCCGGGGCGGAGAACGACGTGTCGGCGTCGCCGGAGAACTCGATGGTGAGCACGAGCGGGGTGACGGCCGCGGGCATCGCACACTCGAGGACGAAGACATGTGCGACGTCGCTGTCGGCGAACCCGAGAGGGATCGCGAGCGCGAGCGCGATGACGGGTGCGACGCCTAGTTTCAACGCCGTCGGGACGCCGGCGCGGGTAATCGAGGGCCCCGAGCGGGTGTTCGCGAGCTGGATCCCGAGCATGAGCAACATGACGGGGATTGCGGCGTCACCGACGAGCTGGATCGTCTGCATCAACCCGGTGTCGGTCGGCGGAACAGCGTCAAAGTACCGCGCGACTCCGGCGGCGAGGAGCCCGTACAGGAGCGGGAGCTGAAAGACCATCGTTACGGCCTCCCGGAGGTCGCCCTCACCGCCGCGGGCCGCGAGGAAGACCCCGAGCGTGTACTGGAGAACGTCCAGCGCGACGATATAGAGTACTGCTACGCTCTGTCCGATCGGGCCGAACGCGAAGCGTGCGAGTGGGATCCCGTAGTTGCCCGCGTTCGGGAACGTCGAGCTGAGAACGAACGCCCCCCGGTGCGGTTCGTCGATCCCGAGGACGCGTGCGGCCCCGGACGAGACGACGGTCATGACGGCGACGTAGCCGAAGACGCCGGTGGCGATCTTGACGACTGCACCGCCGCCGAGCGACGTCGTCGCGAGGCTGTAGAAGACGAGGCAGGGGATGAGTACGTAGACGGCGACCGTCCCGAGCGCGTCCACCTGCACGTTACGAACTCGTCCGAGGACAAAGCCGACGCCGGCGACGAGGAGAACGGGAAGGATCGCCGACGTCAGCGCGGAGACGAACGACACGAGTAGCTGTGACGGTGACGGTGGAAAAAGGAGCTTCGGATCGGCGGCCGTGGTGGCCGACGGTGGAGGGGCGATCGGGCGGCTGGCGGTGCTCGTGGTCGGTGGTGCGTCTACGCGTTCTGGACCCGCCACGTTGTCGCGGACGTGTACGACCACTTCTCGATGTCGAGATCGAGCTCCTCGGTCGAGTCGCTGAGCTTCGCCATCAGGGCCCCGATCTCCTTCGTCGAGAGCTCGACGTCGTCGGCGATGAACTTGCTCTTGAAGTAGAGCTCGCCGTCGGCGGCCTTCTCGCGCAGGTACGAGAGCAGCCGGGTTTCCTTGTCGTTGTCCGACGCGGTCGGGGACTGCGCAGTTGCGCTCATGACTACTACCCTCTTGTTCCCGGACGACGGTATAAGGGGAGGAACGTTAGTGTGGTTTCGCGCCGCTTTCGGGGTCACGGGCCATTTCAGCGTCGTTTCACGGATGTTTTACTGAACTATTACATCCGCCTAGACGTTTTATAAACACTCCAGAATATTTGTTTCCGACCTTATTGTGTGAATTATTTTGCCCTCCACGACGGCCATACGGGGTGAGGAGTCGGGGTCGAACGGCCGGATCAGTGCGGGCGCGCGTCAGGCGTCGCGTTCGTGTCGCCAGAACTCGTCGTCGACGGTGACTTCCTTCTTGAAGAACGGGACCTCGTCCTTGAGGCGATCGATGCCGTCCTCGACGGCACGGAAGGCCTCACGGCGGTGGCCGGCGAGCACGACGACGAAGACGATGTCCGCACCGGCCTCGATCCGGCCGGTCCGGTGGTGGAACAGCACGTTGTAGACCCCCTCTTGGGATTCGAGGTCCGCCCGGATGTCGGCGAGTCGCTCGGCAGCGACGTCCGCGTACGACTCGAAGGTCAGGGCCTCGGTCGGCTCGTCGTCGGCGTCCTCCTGGGCGCGGACCCGTCCCGTGAACGTCGCGATCGCGCCGGCGAAGCGCTCGTCCGCGGCGCGTTTCGCGGTCGCGACGAGCGACGCCAGCGACTCGTGGGGTTCGGTCTCGTGGAGAGCGGACAGCACGGCGTCAGCGTCGAGGGACGCGACGTCATCGGTGCGAGCGACCGGGTCGTCGACAGTAGCGTCGCCGACAGCGAGCCGGGGGAGGTTGGCGTCGTCGAAGCCGACCGTGAGCGCGAAGTCGTGCTCGCGCGCGAGGTCGTCGAGCGTCTCGGCGAGTGACGCGCGTGCGGCGGTCGTGGTTCGACGATATCCCTCGCCGAGGCGGACAGTCGTGTGAGCGTCGCTCGCGGAGCGTATCGACGGATCACGCCGAACGACAGCGACCGGTCCCGCGTCCGTGAGCCGCTCGCGGAGCGCGTCGACGATCCTCGTCGGATCGCGTCCCGGAGGCGTCGCGACGTCGAGAACGTACATACGACACGGGAGGTGGGCGGGCGCTTTGTCCGTTTCGACGGCATTCGCTATCGCCGCTTGACAACCCTTAAGGCCGCGACAGGGTTATCCCGCGGTAGTATGAGAGTCGTCGTTTCCGTCGGCGGGAGCGTGCTCGCGCCCGACCTAGCACACGAACGGGTCGAGCAGTACGCCGACGTCATCGACCGGTTGGTCGATGCGGGCTGTTCCGTCGGGGTCGTCGTCGGCGGCGGCGGCGTCGCGCGCAGTTACATCGAGACCGCCCGTGATCTCGGGGCGAACGAGGTCGAACTCGACGACATCGGTATCTCAGTCACGCGCCTGAACGCCCAGCTCCTCATCGCCGCGCTCGGCGACGACGCCGCGCCGAGTCCCGCCGAGGACTACGAGGAGGCTGGCGAGGCGATGCGACGCGGCGACGTCGCGATCATGGGCGGCGTCACCGCTGGCCAGACGACAGACGCCGTCAGTGCCGCGCTCGCCGAGTACACGAACGCCGACCTGCTCGTCTACGCGACGAGCGTCCCCGGCGTGTTCAGCGCCGACCCGAAGACCGACGACTCGGCGGAGCGCTACGACCGCATCACGCCGGGCGAGCTCGTCGACGCCATCGCCGACATCGAGATGAGCGCGGGCAGCTCCGCACCGGTCGATCTGCTCGCCGCGAAGCTCATCGAGCGCTCGCGCGTCCGTGGGATCGTCCTGGACGGCACCGAGCCGACGGCCGTCCTCGACGCCGTCCTCCGCGGGGAGCACAATGGGACCGATATCGTCCCCGAGGGCAGCGAGGAGCGTGTCGATTATTGGGTTCAGAACGAATGAGCGACGCCGAGTACGACCCACACGCGACGCTCACCGGCGAGCGGACGTTTTGGGCCGACGAAGTAGCGGACGCCGTCGAGGCGCGGGGCGGGGACGACCCGATCGTCGTTAAGGGCGGGATCTCGCCCTCCGGCGTGCCCCACCTCGGGAACATGAACGAGGTCATGCGCGGCCACTACGTCGCCGCGGTGCTCCGCGAGCGCGGTCACGAGGTCCGACAGCTCTTCACCGCCGACGACCGCGATCCGCTCCGGGGCCTGCCACGCAAACTCGCCGACCTCGACGGCGAAATCGTCGACCTCGGCGACGTGAACGCGGGCGCGCTCGGCCGAAACCTCGGCCATCCGTACACCGACATTCCGGACCCGTTCGGCTGCTGTGACTCCTACGGGGCGCACTTCTCGAACCTCATCGAGCGCTCGGCCGACCTCCTCGGTGTCGACGTCGAAACCATCTCGAACACCGTCCTGTACGAGGACGGCGAACTGGAGGCGGTCACGCGACACCTCCTCGCGAACGCCGACGACGCCCGCGAGGTCCTCGGTGCGTACCAGGACAAGGTCGACGAGACGTACGTCCCGTTCAACCCGATCTGCGAGCACTGCGGGAAGGTGACGGAGACCGTTACCGCCATCGACGCCGACGCCGGCACCGTCGACTACGAGTGCACCGATATGGAGGCCGGCGATCAAACCATCGACGGCTGCGGGCATCGCGGAACGGCGACCGTGCGAGAGGGGAAGCTCCCGTGGCGCTTCGAGTGGCCGGCGCAGTGGCAGGTCCTCGGCGTCGACTTCGAGCCGTTCGGCAAGGACCACGCCGAGGGCTCGTGGCCGTCCGGCTCCGACATCGCCGCGACCCTCCTCGAAATCGAGCCACCGACGCCGATGGTCTACGAGTGGTTCACGCTCGACGGCGAGCCCTTTAGCTCCTCTGCGGGGAACGTCGTGCTCGTCTCTGACGTCCTCGAGCTCGTCGAGCGCGACGTCCTGCGCTACTTCTTCGCGAAGGACCCCAAGCGCGCACGCGACTTCTCCACCGAGCGTATCGACCTCCTCGTCGACGAGTTCGACCGCTTCGAGCGCCTCTACTACGGCGAGGTCGAGGACGCGAGCGAGCGCGAGGTCGAGCGTGCCGAGCGGATCTACCCGTTCGTCGTCAGGGAGGTCCCGGCGGAGCGACCGATCCGTCTCCCGTACACCTTCGCGGCGGTTCTCGGAATGACCGAGGACCCGGAGCTGCGCGAGGAGATCGCACGCCGCGAGGGGCATATCCCCGCGGATGCGAGCGAAGCGGCCGTCGACGCGGCCCTCGAACGCGTCGAGCGCGCGCGGACGTGGGCGGAGCGCACGGACAACCAGTACAACTACCGGATCGAGCGCGAAACGATGCCGGCGGTCGACGTGGACGAGGAGACCGCCGCGGCGCTCGACGAGCTCGCGGCCTTCATCGAGGAGGAGAACCCGGACGGCGAGAGCCTTCAGGGCGAGGTCTACGAGACCGCAAAGCGCCACGACATCGACATCGGCGACTTCTTCGCCACCGGCTATCGGCTCTTCTTCGACGAGGAGCAGGGCCCGAAGCTGGGGCAGTTCCTCGCGGATCTCGACCAAGCGTTCGTCGTGAAGCGCCTGCGGCGCGAGGGGTAGGTCTCCCCTCGGGCAACCGACCGTCGTGCGGTGTAGTCACAAAACTGGGGGTAAGGGCGAACAGACGACACATGCGTTTTCCACGGGACGGTGCGTCGCCGGTTTCGCTGGGCGTCCCGTGGCGGCTCTCAGAGCACGGAACGACGTAGTCCCGGCTTCGGGTTTGAACGTTTGGGACCGAAGAACGAACCACGGGGCTCGCGTCCGTGACCCGAGTGGCTCGTCAGAGCCCGGTAGGGTCACGGTTCACTCGCGGCTTCGCCGCGAGGCCGACGACTGAGGGGAGCGAAGCGGACCGAAGGAGGAGTGCTTTTGGCCGAGCTTTTGCCGAGCGCCGGCTTCGCCGGCGATCGGAGCAAAAGCTCGAGTATAAAGGTCGTAGTTTAGACGTAGGTGAACCAGTCGTCGTGTGCGTCCGTCTTCCGGTCGACGAGGTCGAAGAAGGCCTGTTGGAGTTCCTCGGTGACCGGGCCGCGACTGCCATCACCGATGACGACGTTGTCGACCTTTCGGATGGGGGTGACTTCGGCGGCGCTCCCGGTGAAGAAGAGCTCGTCGGCGGTGTTGAGTTCGCCGCGCGAGACCGCAGTCTCGTGGACGGGGATGTCGCGCTCCTCGGCGAGCGTGATGACGGTGTCGCGGGTGATGCCGTCAAGGATGCTCTCGGCGAGCGAGGGCGTGTAGAGTTCGCCGTCGCGGACCATGAAGACGTTCTCGCCGGGGCCCTCGGCGACGTTGCCCTCCTTGTTGAGGACAATAGCCTCCTCGTAGCCGTTGCGGCGGGCTTCCTCGCCGGCGAGGAGGCTGTTGACGTAGAGGCCGTTCGTTTTGGCGTTCGTCGGGATCTGACTGGAGGCGTGTTTGCGCCACGAGGAGATCATGACGTCGATCCCGTTCTGGAGGGCCTCCTCGCCGAGGTACGCGCCCCACGGCCACGCGGCGATGGCGACGTCGGTCGGGCAGTCGCCCGGGGAGACGCCGAGCTGATCGTAGCCGTAGTAGGCGACGGGGCGGATGTAGCAGGATTCGAGCTCGTTTCGCTCGATGAGTTCGAGGGTGGCCTCGGTGAGTTCGTCCTTGGAGAAGGGGATCTCCATGTCGTAGGGCTTCGCGGAGTCGAAGAGCCGATCGACATGCGCGTCCCAGCGGAAGAGCGCGGGGCCGTTCTCGGTGTCGTAACACCGCGCGCCCTCGAAGACGCCGGTACCGTAGTGGAGGCCATGAGTGAGTACGTGCGTAGTTGCGTCCTCCCAGTCGGTGAACTCGCCGTTCATCCAGATGGTGTCGAGAGAGTCGCGTTCGGCACGCATCTCGTCGAAGCCGGGCATAGCGCAACGATGTTCGGCCGCCGTAATGAACGTTCCTCGTTAGCGACGAAGCGCATCGAGGAGGGTGCGACCTTCAGCGTAGACGAAGCCGTGTTCCTCCGCGTAGCGGCGAGCGTCGGCGGGCGTGCGCGCCTCACCGGTCTCGGCGTCGAGCATCTCGCAGACGACGACGGCGGGCGGGCGATCGGCTGCCTCGGCCAGCGCGAGGCCGAGTTCGGTGTGGCCTTCGCGGTCCGCGAGCCCGTTCGGCGCGCCGCGGAGGAGGTGGACGTGTCCGGGCGCGCGGAAGGTGGCAGCGAAGTCTGTCGCGCCGGCGTCCGCGCCAGCGTCTGCGGCGGCGTCGGCGAGCGCCGTGATCGTCAGGGAGCGATCGTCATCGGTGATCCCGGTGTACGTATCGCGGTGGTTGACGGTGAGGCTGAACGACGCGCGCTCGTCGTAGTCGAGGCTCTCGTCCGTGACGGCAGGGTGCTCAAGCGCGTCCGCGAGGAACGGGAGGTCGAACGCCTCGCAGACGTCGTGGGAGAGGGCGGTACAGATCAGCCCGCCGGCGTCGGTGCGCATTCGGGCAACGGCCTTGGGCGTAACGTCCGCGGCGTGGTAGATCAGATCGACTTCGCCCTCGCGGTCGGCCGCGTCGTGAACGAGCACCGGTTCACCGCGTTCGAGGGCGGCGACGGCGGCGTTTACAGTGTTGTCAGCGTGCGCAGCGTCGCCGGTGCTCGCGGTATCGTCGGCGTTCGCGGTATCGTCGGCGTTCGCGGTATCGCCGGCGTGCGCAGTGTCAGCCGGGGCGTCAGCGTCTGTACTCGTCTCGGCGTCACTACTCACGCCGTCACTGTGCGACACGGACGATCACCTCGTCGCCGTCGTCGAGGGTAAGTTCGTCGCGGAGTTTGTCCGCGGCGATGAGTTCGACTTTCGTCTCGTCGTGATGGGTGCGGTCGGGGACGATGACGTGGACGGGGTCGTACGAACCGTCGTCAGTCTCGAGCGTGGCGGGATAGCACGTCGCAGAGCCGTAGGTCCGCTCGTCATCCTCCCACGCGTCGATGTCGACGCCGTCGAGCGACTCCATGGCGGAGCGCGCGCGCCGCGAGGGCTCGTCGAGTTCGACGTTGAGCGTCCCCGCGAACGGCTCGTAGCCGAGGCGGTCCTCGAACTGCCGATTGTAACCGGGCAGCGAGATGTAGTGTCGTCCTTCGCCCATCCCACCGGTGACGCGTCCGCTCAGCGCGAGGTCCGCGGGTTCCTCGAACACCCGGCGGTAGTCCTCGTATTCGCGCTGGAGGACGCGCTCACCGTCGTCGGTGATCGTGACCCACTGGCCGTCGCTGACGACCTCCCGATCGACGTAACCGGCCTCTTCCAGCGCTTGGAGGCGTCGAGAAGCGGTCTGCGTGGAGGCGTCGAGACGGTCAGCGAGATCGCTACACGAGGCCTTCACCTCGCCGCGGCGCGCGCCGTCGAGCGCGAGGAGCTTCAACGCGGCGAGCTCGTCGTACCCGACCGCGAGCGTTGCCCGTGACATACACCGCAGTACGGGCGGGCCGAGCATAATGGTTGTGGGATGCGTCTCAGAACTGGGTTAATCGTAGAAGCCACCGCCCGGCGCGAGTTCGGGCACCCACGTCTCCTCGTCGCGTGCGAGCAGCGCGACCGACGAGGGTTCTTGGACCTTCACAACCGGGTGGTCGGGCATGTGTTCGCCGACGCGTTCCGCGAACGACTCGACCGTCTCCGGGGACGGCATCGAGTTCCGGTCGAGGCGGCCGCGTGAGTGACCAACGTGCATGTACGCCTTCAGCTCGACGAAATCCGGGTCCGCACGCCGGTAGAGGCCCGCGTACCAGTCCGGGTTCGTCATGTTCTCGCCGTTCACGAGCGTCGTCCGTAGGACCGTGCGCGTCTCGTCCTTCTCGTGGAGGACGTCGAGCGTGTCGATCAACGACTCCCACGCGTCGTCCTCCGTTGCGCCCACGACGTCGTCGAACGTCGCGCGCTCGGGCGCGTCGACGGAGACGTACAGTTGCGTGGGGTCACACTCCGCCAGCACTTCAGGGCGCGTGCCGTTCGAGACGAGGAACGTCGTTAGCCCGCGGTCGTGGAACGCGTCCAGTAGCTCGGGCAGATACGGGTAGAGCGTCGGTTCACCGTCGAGCGAGATCGCGACGTGCTTGGGCTCCATCGCCTCCTCGAAGCGCTCCCGGGGCACCTCGTCGTTCCCGCCGAACCCCGAGAGCAATTTTTTCTGCAACTCGATGGAGGCGTCGACGACCGCCTCGGGGTCGTCCCACTCGACGCCGTCGAGTTCGTACGCGTGGCCGTTGTGGTCGCGCCAGCAGAAGACACAGCGCTCGTTACAGCGAACTACGGGCGTCATCTGGATGCAGCGATGGGAGCGGATCCCGTACCACGCGTGCTTGTAGCAGGTGCCCTCTCCCCGGAGGGCGTTCGCCGTCCATCCACAGGTCTGGGCGGCCGTGTGGTTCTCGTGGTGGTAGCTCGGCGAATCCACCTGCTCGGGCATACCCGTACACGCGGCGTGCGGGGGGAAAAGCACGGCGGAACGCGGAACCGGCGAACCGACCTTCGGAAACCATTTGAGCGCGCACGCCGCAGGCCGTAGCATGTTCCTTGCACTCCGCTCGGAGGTCGAGGCCGCCCTCACCGGGGCGCTCGAAACCCTTGACCTGCCGACGGACGACCTCGGTATCGAGGAGCCCCCCGAGGGCGTGGACGCCGTCGTCGCCTCCAGCGCGGCGTTCCGCCTCGCGGGCGAGGGAGGCGCGGCTCCACCCGAAGTCGCCGCCCGTATCGCCGATGCCGTCGACGCCGAGGGCTACGAGTACGTCCGCGAGGTCCGCGCGCAGGGCCCCTACGTGAACGTCCTCCCGACGCCCGCGTACTACGCCGACACCCTCGATGCCGGACGAAGCGACGGCTACGGCGAACTCCCTGCGACGGGCGAGGACGTCCTCGTCGAACACACCTCCGCGAACCCGACCGGCCCGGTCCACGTCGGACGCGCGCGCAACCCAATCGTCGGCGACGCCGTCGCGCGCCTCCTCGACTACGCCGGCCACGACGTCACCACCGAGTACTACGTGAACGACGCCGGCCGCCAGATGGCGGTCTTCACATGGGCCTACGAGACGTTCGACGAGGCCGATCTCGATGCGGAGCCCGAGCGCGGGCGCGTCGAGTACGACCTCGTGCGCTACTACCGCAAGGGCAACGCCTACCTCGAAGACGCCGACGACGAGGCGGTCGAGGCGGCCGAGGGCGAGATCCAGTCCATCCTCCAGGGCCTCGAAGACGGCGACGAGGAGACCTACGAGCGCGTTCAGCGCGTCGTTGATCAGGTCCTCGGCGGGATGCGTGAATGCCTCCTTCGCCTCCCCGCGGAGTTCGACGAGTTCGTCAAGGAGACCGAGTTCATGCGCGACGGCTCTACAACGGCGCTCGCCGAACGCCTCAAGGACAGCGAGGAGGCGGTCCTCGAGGAGGGCGCATGGCAACTCGATCTCGCTGAGTGGGGGTACGAGAAGAAACTCGTCTTCCTCCGCTCGGACGGAACGAGCCTCTACACGACGCGCGACCTCGCCCACCACGAGTGGAAGTTCGACCACTACGACCGCTCGGTCACCGTCCTCGGCGAGGACCACAAACTCCAGGCCGGCCAACTCCAGGCCGCCCTCGAACTCCTCGGGAACGATACCGACCAACTCGAGACCGTCATCTACTCCTACGTCAACCTCCCCGAGGGGAAGATGAGCACCCGCCGGGGCACTGGGATCGACCTCGACGACCTGCTCGACGAGGCCATCGGGCGCGCCCGCGAGGAGGTCGAAAAGCGCCTCGACGACCGCATCCGTGAGGACGACATCGACGCCGACGACGTCGAGCGTATCGCCGAACAGGTCGGCGTCGGGGCCGTCCGCTACGACATCGTCTCCAAGCAGCCCTCGAAGGCGATCACGTTCGAATGGGACGAGGCGCTCGACTTCGAAGCGCAGAGCGCGCCATATATCCAGTACGCACACGCGCGTACCTGCGGTATCCTCGACGACGCCGACGTGCCTGTCGAGGCGGACGCGAGTCTCCTCGACGACGAGGCGGAAATCGCACTCCTGCGCAAGACCGCGCGCTTCCCGGGCGTCATCGACGCCGCCGCGAAGGACCTAAAGCCCCACCAGATCGCGACCTTCGCCCGCGAGTACGCCGACGCGTTCAACACCTTCTACCGTGAGTGCCCGGTGCTCGCCGACGACGTCGACCCCGCCCTCCGCGGCGCGCGCCTCGCGCTCGTCGCGAGCGCACGCAACACGCTTGCCAACGCCCTCGACGTCCTCGGGATCGACGCGCCGAGCTCGATGTAGACCATCTTTTTCCCGCTCGGGTTCGCCGGAGGCGAACCCGAGCGGGAAAAAGATGGGTGAAAAAGGCGGCGAGCCTCCGGCTCGCGGTGAATCGCGCTCACTACCGGGTCCTTCGGACCGCTCGTTCGCGCGAACGCTGGCGTTCGACACGCATATCTACTGAACGGCTTTTCCACGACGAAACCCGTTGAGCCGATCCACGGGGATAGCGTTCGCCAAGGAACCTCCGAAGGAGGTGACGACGGCTTTTGGTCGAGCTTTTCCCAGCGAGCCGAAGGCGAGCGCAGGAAAAGGTCGTGGGTCGCAGGGTACTTACCGATACGTACCCCTAGTACCGCGTAATGAGCGAGCAGCAGGGCGAGCAAGCGTCCGAGGACCGCCGGAAGTACGAGTTCCGGAAGGTCATCGAGAAGCTCCAGGACTACTCCGGGAGCGGGACGCAACTCGTCTCGATCTACGTCCCCGAGGATAAGCAGGTCTCGGACGTGGTGGCACACGTCACCCAAGAACACTCCGAGGCCTCGAACATCAAGTCGAAACAAACCCGAACCGCAGTGCAGGACGCGCTGACGTCCATCAAGGACCGACTGCGCTACTACGATACCTTCCCGCCGGAGAACGGGATGATCCTCTTCTCGGGGTCGATCGATGTCGGCGGCGGCCAGACGGACATGGTGACGGAGGTCATCGAGTCGCCGCCCGAGCCCGTCCAGTCGTTCCGCTACCACTGCGACAGCGCGTTCCTCACGGAGCCCCTGGAGAACATGTTCGCGGACAAGGGGCTCTATGGGCTCATCGTCCTCGACCGCCGCGAGGCGAACGTCGGGTGGCTGAAGGGCAAGCGCGTCGAACCCGTGAAGTCCGCCTCCTCACTCGTCCCCGGCAAGCAGCGCAAAGGGGGCCAATCCGCCCAGCGTTTCGCACGCCTGCGCCTCGAGGCCATTGATAACTTCTACCAGGAGGTCGCGGGGATGGCGAACGACCTCTTCGTCGATCGCCGCCACGAACTCGACGGCGTGCTCGTCGGTGGGCCCTCGCCGACGAAGGACGAGTTCCTCGACGGCGACTACCTCCACCACGAGCTCCAGGACAAGGTCCTCGGGAAGTTCGACGTCTCCTACACGGACGAGTCCGGCCTCTACGATCTCGTCGACGCCGGTGGCGAGGCACTCGCCGAGGCCGCGCTCATGGAGGACAAGAACGCCATGAAGCAGTTCTTCAAGGAGCTCCACGACGGCGACCTCGCCACCTACGGTTTCGAGGCGACTCGCCGCAACCTCGTGATGGGGTCCGTCGAGGAGCTCCTCCTGAGCGAGGACCTCCGGCAGGACGTCGCCACCTACGAGTGCGAGAACGGCCACGAGGAGCGCGAACTCATCGAGCGCCGGACAGACGAAATCCCTGAACACGACTGCTCGGAGTGCGGGGCGACCGTCGAAGACGGCGAACGCGAGGACGTCATCGACCACCTGATGAACATCGCGGACCAGCGCGGTACCGAGACGACGTTCATCAGCACGGACTTCGAGAAGGGTGAACAGCTCCTCAACGCCTTCGGGGGGATCGCGGGCCTGCTTCGCTACTCGACGGGCGTCTAACGACCTCTCCGCTCGACATTTTGCTGCACGCTGACTTCGTCAACGCTGGCAAAAGCTCGGCCAAAAGCCGTCGTCGGGTGCTTCGCACCCTCCTCGGCCCGGCGCTACGCGCCGGACGCTAGCCCGCGTGGTTCGGTTCGTCGCTGTTCGTCGTGAAACGGCCGTTCGGTTTACGTGAGGAACGGACGCGACAAAGCAGATAGTCACCGCCGTCGTTTGTAACAGTCTGCTCCCATTCGCGTTCGGCGGTTCAGCTCAACTAACGTCGATACTCTCTATCGCGGTTCTACTGTTCGCATACATCGTCTACAAGCTGTTCTGGAGTGATTGCGCGAGGTCGGTATCACGTCTGTACCGAACGATCCACGCGGGTAGCGTCTGCGCGACGAGCGGTCCGTCAAGACCCGGTGGTCGCGCGGTTCACTCGCGCCGGAGGCGCGAAGCCCGAGCGCGACCACCACGCTCCGGAGGGGCGCGACGGGAGTGCGCTGCGATTTTGGTGAAGCTTTTGCCAGCGCTGGGCACGCTCCGCGCGCCCGAGCGCAGCAAACGGTTCAGGCGTAGTGCTCCTCGAGGTACTCCACGATGTCGTCGCTCTCGGGCATCCCCGCGACGTCGTTTTCGGGGTCGACGAGTACGGGAACACCGGTCTGCCCGCTGACTGCTTTCACCTCGTCGCGCTGGCCGTGCGAGCGCGGCACTTCGTGTTCCACGTAGTCGAGACCGAGTTCGTCGAGCGTCGACTCGACTTTCGCGCAGTACGGACAGCCGGGGAGCTTGTACAGTTCGAGGTCGCTCATGGAGGGGGAAAGGCGCTCCCGACGGAAGAAGGGTGTGGAGGCGGCCCTGTGCGGGTGCGGAGACGGCCAGCTACGCGGGCAAGTGCCGATTACGCCTCGGTCTCCGTGTCGTCGCCGCGCTCCTTGAGGAGGTCGCGGAAGGTGTCGGGGTCGTCGATCCGCTCGAGTTCTGCGCGCTCGATGATGGCGGTGCCGCCGATGGACTCCTGGTTGGACTCATCGACGAAGTAGACGGCGCGCGTGCGAGTGATGCGGCCGACGCTGGCCATGATGCGCGCGCGTTTGACGGCAGCGTCGGTGAGCGAGGAGTGGCCGGTGAGGAGCCCCTCGGGGCGGTTGGTGTCCTCACCGACGGCGTTGAACGGGGCGCGAACAGTCGGGTGGACGTCGAAGCCGGCGCGGGTGAGGACGGCGACGATGGGTTCGTCCTCGGGGTCGGCTTCGGGGTCATCCGGGGTGGGCTCGGCGTCGCGGACCTCGTCCGCACCGTCGAGGACGTCGACGGGGCTGGTGAGGGCGTCGCCGAAGGCGTCCTCGAGTTTGACGGCGACGTCGATACTGGCGTTCATGCCGTCCTCGTACTTCGAGACGGTGCGTCGGGAGACGCCGAGCTCGGTTGCGAGGCGACCGAGGCTCCAGCCGCGTTCCTCGCGTTCGTCCGCGAGGATGTCGCCGTCGATGTTGACGTACAGGCCGCCGGGGGCGGCGTAGACGAGCGGCGGAACGCCCTCGACGAAGAAGTCGAGGGCGGTGTCGGGGCTGATGACGGGGACGCCGTGGCGGAAGTAGACGACACCGCGTTCGAGCTCCTCGTCGCGGGTGCGGAGCCCGACGACCATCGGGGTGCCGTGGAGGTAGTGGCCGAGCCGGCGCATCTCCGCACCCGTCGGGGCGTCGAGCGCGTCGACGTTCCCGAGGATCTTGAGGAAGACCAGGTCGTCGCCGCGGCGGGCGGCGACGTCGAAGCTCTTCGGGCGGATGACGCACCGGTCGCTCACCGCGAACCCCGCGTCCTCCAGCATCGCGGTAACGTTCTCGATGAGTGCCGACCGGGACATATCGGTCCCTAAGCCAGTATGCACATATATGTATTGTGCCGGCGGGAGCCGAATCCCGAAAGCCGTAGGTAGGTACGGCGGGTATGAGGGGGCGTGACGACGGTCGGTATCGACGACACGGACTCGCGGACGCGCGGGATGTGCACGACGTTCGTCGCCCATCGGGTGGCGGCGGGTCTCGAATCGCGGGGCTACGGCGTCGCGCGCGTCCTCCTCGTCCGGCTGAATCCCGCAGTCGAACACAAGACGCGGGGGAACGCGGCGCTCGCAATCCACACGGACGCGACCGTTGACGAGGCGTTCGACGCCGCACGCGAGGCCATCGACGAGGCCGCCGAGGTGGTTGATGAGCGGACGAACCCCGGCCTCGTGGCCGCGCCCGGTGCACCTGGGGACCCCGCCGCGGTTCCAGACGCAGTCGTCGACTTCGCGTGGGACGCGGTGCGCGACCACCACACCGTCGCGGACGCAGTGGCGCTCTGCGACGCCCACAGCTATCGCTCAACGGGGTGGAAGAATGGTCGGGGGCGAATCGGCGCGCTTGCCGCGGTCGGCGCGTGGCGCGCGTTCGACGACTGGACCTACGAACACATCGCGTACCGCGAGAAATCGCGCTGGGGAACGGAGCGCGCCGTCGATCCCGAGTCGGTGTTCGCGGCCGCGGACGCCGCGTACCCGACGGTGTGGGACACGGTCGATCGCGGGGCGGGCGAGACGGTCTGCGTCCCGCACACGCCGGGGCCGATCCTCTATGGGATCCGCGGCGACGACCCCGACGCCTGTCGCGCCGTCGCGGACGGGATCGACGGCGAAGCGACGGCGGCTGCGCGGACGTTCGTAACGAACCAGGGGACGGACATCCACCTGCGCGAGGCGGCGTCGCTCGACATACTCGCTGACGGGCGAGCATACCGGGTGGACGGGACGGTCGCCACACCGCCAGAGACGCGGCGGGGCGGCCACGTCTTCCTCGAAATCGAGGACGATACGGCACAGGTCCCGTGTACAGCGTTCGAGCCGACGAAGCGCTTTCGCGACCGGGTGCGCGACCTCCACGTCGGCGACGCGGTGACGGTCTGCGGGGAGGTGAGCGAGGGCACGCTGAAACTGGAGAAGTTCGCCCTGCGAGAGCGGGTGACGACGGAGCGGACGACGCCGATCTGCCCCGAGTGCGAGCGCACGATGGAGTCGGCGGGCGCGGACCAGGGGTATCGGTGTCGGGACTGCGAGACGAGCGCCCCGGGAAAGGTCGCGACGCCGATCGAGCGTGCCCTCGACGTCGGGTGGTACGAGGTGCCACCGCGCGCGCGCCGCCACGTCGCGCGCCCGCTCGTCCGCGGGTCCTGGGACGCCCCGACGCATCCCGAACGGTAGCCGACGACGGTCGACTCCGAACACCACATATAGCCCTGGTGGCCGGTCTTTCACCCGTATGTGAATGGTTTCGGTTTTAATTTCGCTGTGGATGGACGGCTATATATGTCGCGCGCAACTGCGTCCGGGTGACCGATGCGATCCGATACTACCGTGTCGGCGGCGAATCGGGAGGTGGCTCGATGACCCGCGGGTGCGTCGCGGACGCCGCTTCGAGCGCCGATCTCCGACTCCCGCGGGAGACCGAGACGTGGCCGGAGTTCGACCTCGCGTGCCGCGTTGAGGAGCACGACGACGGCGTCGAATGCACCGTCTACCCCGCCGACGCCGACGAGGAGACGCTCGTGACCACATGGCTCACCGCCGCGGACGACGCGTTCGTCGACGTCGAAACGGTTCGCTAATCGCGTTCACGCTCTCGTTTTGCAGGCCCGCGATCGACGGCGTACGGCCGTCAGTACGTGTCGATCGTCGTGCCGACCGAGCAGACGTACTCGCCCGTCGCGACCTGGGGGAGGCGGCGCGAGCGCCAGAAGATGCCGTCGTTGTCCGCGCTGATTTCGGCTTTCACCTGTCCGAAGGAGTCGATAACGCGAAAGAGCGTCTCGCCACGAGACACCTCCTCACCGAGCTCGACCGCGTAGTCTACGAGACCGCCCGACGGCGCGCCGTAGCGATCGAAGGCGTGCGCGCGCGTCTGCGGTTCCGGCTGGTGGTCGCCGTCGAGGTAGCCGTAGTGGCGTAGGACGTTGAACAGTCCCGTAACGCCGTACTCGATCGACTCCTCGTCCCAGCCGACGCAGCCGCCGAGTTCGGGGTCGATCGTCGGGACGCCCTCGTCGGGCGCGGCACGCGCGAGTTGGCCCTCCGGGCCCTTCTGGTCGAGGATGTGGCCGCAGTCGAAGACCTTCGCCAGCTCGAGACACTTCCGGTGGAGTCGGTGGTGGCGACCACAGCGCACCCGAACCTCGTTGATCATCCGCGACGTCGAGCCCTGATGGAGGTCGATTACCATGTCCGCGCAGGTCGCGGCCTCGAAGGTCGCGTGCGCGATCCGCTCCGACGACGACCCACGATCGTCGCCCGGATACGCACGGTTCAGCTTCGTGTCGTCGATGGGGTTTCTGTGTTCCGCCACCTGAAAGGCGTGGACGTTCGCGATCCCCGTCACGAGGATCGTCCCCGAGAGTTCCGCCGGATCGAGTTGCGGGACGAAGCGCGAGACGACGCCGACGCCGTTCAACTCGTCGCCGTCGCTCGCCGCCTGCACGTAGAGGGTGTCGCCGTCGTACTCGCCGTTGATCACGGCGACCGGGAGGCCGATCGTCGTCCCGTCGCGCGTCTCACCGACCGTGAGCCGCCCCGTGTCGATCTCGCCGGGGGCCGCGCTCGCCGTGCCGAGACTCGTCATTATCTAATGGGGGTCGGTGGCGCGTATTGAGTGTCCCGGAACGGGACGCCTCGACCGTTTGCCGCGCCTTTGGCGCGCCCCGCGGTCGCTCGGCGGCGAGGCTGTTCTTACCCCCTGTCCTCGCCCGCCAGCGCCCGCAACCGCTCCGCGCCGGCGCGGGTGCCCTTCGTGAGCAGGACGTCGCCGGCGTGGAGTGCGGTGTCAGGGCCGGGCTGGATGACCCACGCGTCGTCGCCCCCGGTGTCGAGGCCGTCGGCGGCGTCGGCCTCCCCGTCGGGGCGTCGCACGGCGATAACGCGCATCCCCGTCTCGGTCTTCACGTCGGCATCGCCGAGCGTCGTCCCGTCGAGGTCGCCGCGCTCAGTGACTTGGACGCGGACGATGACCTCGTCGGACTCCTCGACGGCCTCGCGCACGACGACGTGCGTGTCGAGGCCGCGGAGGACGCCCTCGGAGATCTCGACGGCGGCGTCGCTGATGACCTCGGTGGCATTGGCGATCTGGACGAGCCCGCGCAGCGAGACCGGGTCCTCGACGTCCGCGGCGGCGCGGAGGGTCCACGCCTCGAAGCGGGCTTTGAGCGCATCAACTTCGGCTTCGAGTTCGACGACCTCCTCGGCGATATCGTCGCTATTGAAGAGGACGCTGCCGTAGGCGAGATCGACGGCGAGCTCGCTCATGTTCTTCATCAACACGAGCGAGTCGACGGCGCGTTCGAGGTCGGCGATGTCGGGATCGACGGGCTCGCTCGGGGTGTACGGCTCCCCGCTCGCGGTCTCAGAGACGCCGCCGACGGACTCCTCGGGGCCGCGAAGGAGGAGGACGTCGTCGGCCTCGAGCGTCGTCTCCGCGTCGGGGTTCGGGATCCAGTCGCCGCCGCGCCGGACGGCGATGACGCGCACACCCGTCTCGGTTTCGAGGTTGATGTCGGCGAGCGTCCGGCCCGCATAGTCGGAGTCGGGGGCGAGTTCGGCGCGCACGAGGCGCTCGACGGCCTCGGGGAGCGCGCCGCGGATGGCGTCCGGGACGCCGACCTCCTCGAGGACGACCTTCGCGATGTCGCCGCTGGCGTCCGAGACCTTCTCGGCTGCGCCGATGATCCCGAGGACGGGCGCGAGCGTCTCCGCGTCCTCGGGGTTGCGCGCCGCCATTAGGAGGCTCATTCGAGCGCGCAACTGGAGGACGTCCATGCGCTCTTCGAGTTCGAGGACCTCCTCGGCGATGGCCGGACTCCCGTGGAGGACGGCGGAGTAGGAGAGGTCGATGAGGAGTTCGGCGGTGTCCTTCATCTCCGCGAGGAGGTCCTTCACGCTCGCGGGTTCGTACTCAACGCGGCCGGGCATACCGTGACCGTTCACCGTGGCCGCGTAAAAAGCCACTCCCGCACCCAGTGGCGCTGTTCAGATACGGGTTGAATAGTGTAGCGGAGCGTTTCTGAGCGCTTACGCCCGAAAATTGCCCGTCTCAGTGAATATACCGACTAGGCCAAGGTTAACCTACTACACGGGTCGGGTGACCTGTGGCGTTCTTATCTGGAGGAACAGGCGCTAAAATCCCGCCGTTTACGGCGGGGAGGATGTCACCTGGTCACTTCCATGAACACCGTGGAATTGGCTGTAACTAAGGGCGCTAAGCCCCCTTCCTCAGCGAGCGGCGAACCCGCGAGCAGGGAGGAGAGACAGCGCCCGGTGGTCGACGAACCCTGCAGTTAAACGCGACGACTAAGGACGCGAAGAACGAGCGACGCGTACTCGCCGGAGGCGAGCTTCACCGCTCAGTTATCGAAGGCGTCGACGAAGGCCTGTGCGGTCTTCTCGGCCGCCGAATCGGTAAATTCGGAGTAGTTCTGGCTGACGGCGGTCTTGAGGTTGCTCAGCACTTCCGGCGTCGTGGCCAGTCCGTGGCCGGTGCTCGGGGGCTGGGCGCTCGACTCCTGGAAGTCGCTGTACTGGTTGGTCTGGAACTCGCTGAACTCGTCCATGGGGACGTCGCTGCGCGGCGGGATCGAGCCCTTGTGAGTGTTGAAGCGGACCTGTGCGTCCTTGGTGCCGACGTAGGTGAGCCACTTCTTCGACGCTTCCGGCGAGGGGTTGTTCGACGGGTACACCCACGAGTCCATGTTGATCGAGTAGAGCCCGTCCGTCCCAGGGAAGGTGACATGATCCCAGTCGGTGCCGTACTCGAAGTCCTCGGTGCCGGCGTACATGCCGGCCGCCCAGTCGCCCTGGTGGAAGAACGCCGCGTTCCCGTTGATCAGCGCGCTATTGGCCTCCTGCCAGCCGACGGTACCGGCGTCCGAATTGAAGTAGTCGCTGTACGCGTTGATCGTCTTGAAGGCGTCGGCGATCGGGCCGGGGTCGGCCTCGCCGGCCAATCGGCCCAGGAACTCGACGGGTTGTCGTTCCCGAGCCGGACGTTGATGCGCGTGTTCAGGCTCGTGTTCCCGCCGCCGCCGATCGCCTTGTCGTTGACCGTGACGTCCGGGTACGCCTCCTTGAACCCCCCAGCATGCTCTGGAACGCCGCTGCGCCGTCTCCGCCCGTCCAGCCGTGCAGGATCTCCAGGGTGTTCGATCCCCCGCTGCCGCCGTCACCGTCGCTCCCGTCGCCGCTCCCGCCGTTCGCACACCCCGCCAGCGCCGCGACACCCGTCGCGCCCGCCGCCGTCAGATAGTGTCGCCGCGACAGCGCCGTCTCGGAGTCGTTTTCCATCATGGATACGCCATAATTAACTAATTATTATATACCATAGAGTGTAGACGGATACTGACTAATCGGGCAGTAACCTATAAGTCGCCCAACGTTCAAGTAGATCGTAGAGCCGACACGGACCAATACGGTGAGACTCCGGGAGTGGCATGGGATTGCGCTCCGGACCGTGTACTGCGTGTTCGCTGGTAGCAAATCTCGCTGGTCACTTGTTCCGCTATCGGCGTTTGTTCGACTGTGGTAGTGAATAGCGACCAGCGAGTCGGACGTCGGTAGACAGTCGCTCGTCGGCGGTGAACCTGTGACGACCACGCTGAAAGCCACAAGCCGTAGACTACGAAAAATGTGGGTTTGGCGCTTCTACGGCTACTTGTGTAGAAGCGTCGAAAGTGAGAGTGGGACCGCTGAGGTGTGCGCTTCACTCCGTGGCGATTCGGCGGCGAGTCGCGTCGGTATCGTGTCGGGTGTCATTCGTTGTCCTCGTCGAGTCGGTCGAGCAGATCACGGCGTCCGGCGGCGCGGGTCAGGTGCTCGGGTTGATCGTAGACGTCGATCTCGGTCGTGTTCGCTTTCGCCTCCAGGTCGCGACGTGGCCAGCCGCGGTCACGGTGCCAGGTGAACGACCCCGTCCGAATCTTGTGCGGGCTGCGTGCGGACGGGCACTTGTTCCCGTAGCCGTGCTCGCGCGCCTCGCACGTCTCCGGGTCGCGGTCGTGTGGGCACTCGTCGCCGAACTCGCATGGCTGCGTGAGTACGTACATCCAGTTCCTGATCGCCGACTTCGAGAGCCGACCGTCACCCTTCTGAGAGGAGAGCAGCGGCGCGCGTCCGTACTCGTCCTCAACGTCTGCGCGGTTCACTCGCAGATAGTCGGCGACGATCTCGCCGACCTCGTCGGCGAGGTTGATCACGCGCTCGCCCTCGCGGCCGTTCTTCAGTCGCGTCCCCGTTTCGGGTCGGCTCCGCGGGAAGACGAACGGCGTCTCCGCACGGTCGAGCATCTTCTCGACGACGCTCGGCGCGTATCCTTCCTCCTCGTAGTGTCGGAGAAGCCGGTCGAGATCGTCCTCTTCGAGATAGACGTCCTCAACGTCAAGGCCGTGGAGCGCTCCGAGGCGCATCGTCGTCCGCCAGAAGAGCAGGAAGGTGACGTGCTCGCGGGTCGCGTAGCGGTAGCGCTTCAGGTTCTTGAGGATGGTCTCCGCGCGCTCAATCGGGAGCTTCTCCGTGTTGATACGCTCCTCCTTCGTCGGGCTCGGGACGTCAACCGCGTCCGGCACGTCCGAGGAGACGGCGTCGAGCTCCTCGCAGTACTCGAGGAAACGCTGGAGCGTTCCCCACTCGTTCTTCCGCGTGCTCACGTCGAGGCCGTCCGAGATTCGGGCCGACTCGTAGGCCTTCATGTGGCGTGTCGTCAGGTCGTTCAGGTTCTCGATGTCGTACGTCTCGCAGAACCGAATGAAGTGCACCGTCCGGTCCCGGTAGGATCGGATCGTCGAGTCGGACCGATCGTCGAGGCGTGCGAGCCACTCTTCGCGGGCCGCCTCCGGAGACATCGGCTCGAGGTCCTCCTCGGGATCGAGGCGTGCCTCAAGCTCGTCGATCCGTTCGAGAACGTCCGCCGCGCTCGGGTCCTCACTCACCGAGCATCGCCTCCTTCACCCCGTTCGGTCTCCGCAACGACATCACGCTCCCAGCGGTCGCGCGTATCGTCCGGGAGGTTGACCGTGTCCGGGAGCGCGTCGTCCAAACACTCAACACACCGGTTGAGGTCCGTCAAGACCGGCCGCTCCTCGCAGTCCTCGCAGAGTTTCGTTGCGCTCGAAGACTCCACGTCTCGACCACCATCGGTGACGAGATCGTCCGGGTCCGCGTCGTCGAGCGCAGCCGCGAGACTGTCTCCGCGGAGGCCTCCGTCGCGTTTCGGGGGTCTCGTCGCGGGCTCGTCGAAGCGCTCGCCACAGCAGTTGCACGAGTGACGGGTGGGCGTTTCTCGGGAGCCGAATCCACCGCGGGCGGTCTCGAAGTCAGCGCACCGACAGACCGGACAGACCCGAATCTCGCGCTCGCTCACGCGAACCACCCCCGGATCGCGTCGATCATCCCGGCTGGCTCGGCGGGCTCTTCGTGCGACTTTCCCGAACCCGTTCCAACCTGAAACTCTTCCTCGGCCTCGCTGATCTCTCCGAGAGCGTCGCGGAGCGTCTGCGGATTGACTCCGACAGCGCCGCTCACCGCGGCTTGCGTTGCCTTCTCGCCATTCATCATCGCCGCGAGGTAGACGCTCGCGGCGGCGACGGCGCGCGGGGAGCGGTTAATCGGATGCTCGAGTTCCGCACGTCGCGCGTAGCCACGGGCGCGCTCGACCGTCTCCGTCGACCGTTCGAGATCGCGGACAGCGTCCTCGGCGAGCCGCGCCGCCTCGCTCTCTCCGCCGTCCGGGATCAGCCGCTTCTGCCGGTCCTCCTCGACATCGAGCACTACCTCGCCGTCGTCGTTCCGCTCGACGACGACCTCGTCGCCCGCGTGCGCGCCGAGGATGTCGAGCACCGGCGCGGCGATGTTCACGTTCCGCTGCGACCCCTCGCCGCTAACCGCATAGCGCCGCGGGAGTTCGGGCTGATGGCGCTCCCGGTCGCCCATCGCCAGCTGGGCCGCGTTCCGGCTCGCGTGGGTTTCGTCGCTCGTCTCGTTCTCGCGGAGCGTCGCCTGCTCGGGCTCGTACTCCTCGTTCGGTTCGCCCCCGTCGGCCACGAGCACGGACACGCCGCCCTCGTCGTCGCAGTCGTGGTCCGCGAGTTTGCGGACGTCGTCGAAGTCTCTGTCGCAGATGTCGCAGTGACACTCGTTCAGGACCGCGCGGTTCTTGCCGTCTCGTTCGGGGCGTTCAAGGCCCCGCGAATCGTCGTCGTACATGGCTTTCGTGCCTATCTCACGAAGGCCCACGCGGACCCGCTGTCTCCAGCAGCGGGGTCCGCATCGTTTTCGAGATGGACCCATCGAGGAGCGACGGGTCCGCAGTAAGCCTTCGTTAACGACAGAACTGTCTCCCTTGCACTTAGTCTTTGCCGACAGAATTGTCTTTCTAAGAGTTGCTTTTGTATCTCTAACTTGGGCTATGAAAATAGTAATGTGAGGCACTGCTGACTGGCTAAACGATGCAACCACAGCTTGCTTCGTGGATGACTCCAGTAGATCGGGACATCCTCGAGCAGCTGAAGAACGACGACTGTGGGGAACTCGTTCTAACGCCTCGGGTGATCTCAGCGAACCTCGATTGGGGTCGGCAGACAGTTCGGGATCATCTGATGGTTCTTCGCCAACACAACCTCGTTGAGTACCACGACGAGGATGCCGCACTCTATCGTCTCTCTGACCGCGGGCGGGCGTGGCTTCGTGGGGATCTACCGAACGAGGACCTTGAGGACGACGAGGAGACGGACGGATGAGTGAAGACGAGTCTGATCCTGAGACAGTAGATTCTGAAGAGCCCGATATCGAGGCGCTTCGGCTCACGCTGAAGGAGTCTCGGCGGGTGATGGACCACCAAATTGATCTCTTCGATGAAATAGACGATAAGGCGATGCGGTCGGTCCGCACTGCCGTGATCGTAGTTGGCTTCATCGTTTCTGCACTCGGGATCGCCGGACCGGATGCAGCGACTAACGTCGGGAGATACGCGCTATCATTCGGTGTTCTTGGTGTCTTCTCGCTCCTTACAACCGTGTTCGCTGGGATCGGTACATACGTCGTTTCAGACGTTCCGTACGGGATCGGCCGGTCATACCGTGAGGATGTCCGAGATGGAGGATACACTGAGAAGGAGTGGGTAGAGAAGTTGCTGGATGGATACGATGAGTGGACACAGGAGCTGGAAGAGGAGGAAAATCGGAATCGTCGATATCTGGACGTAACGCAGTTCTCGCTATTCCTTGGGGTCGCCCTTCTTGCGATTTCCTCTGGGACTGTCGTCCTACAGAGTGTCTTCGGATTCTCTTCCATAGCTGCCGCTGGGGTTGTAACAGCGATTCTATCGCTACTTGCCCTGTCCCTCTTGATCTCGGAAAAAACTCGATAGCTCTGGGACTTCGGTGCCGGTAGTTTATTGTGTTTCAGGGCGTACCACAGAGTGAGATGGTCAAGTCCGAAAAGACCGGTCGAGAACTCAAACCTCAGCGTGGTCAGAAGGGTGGGCCGATGCTGCGCCGGTTCTACAGCTGGTTCGGTATCACGCCAGCTCGCGAGCAGGACGACGACCAAAGCTAACCACCCTCTACGCTTTCCGGCACGAGTGGTGTCGGTCATTTTTGAACCTCCTCGATCCCGAAGTGCGCGAGCAGATGGGACATCCAGTCGGGGACGTCGTCGCCGTCGACGAGGCGCGCGGTCCGCTGGTCGATCTCGAACGTCCAGCATCGCGTCGGCGTCCCGATCTCGATGCGCGTCGGCTCCAGGTCGTCGCGCACGGTGATCGTGGCGCGCTCGTCCCCGTCCTCACTCGGGTTCGGTACCTTCTGCGTGAGGTGGCGGCCGCGGCCTGATCCCGATCTACCGATGTCGTCGCGCAGGGGGTCAGTGGACATACGCGTCAAAGGCACGACCGATTAACCCATAAGCGAACAGCGGAGCATAGCGGAAAACCGCCGTATCGTCTGAGGCGGCCGAATACTCACAGTAGACGGCTGGGATCGGCATAGCGGAAACGTAGCGGTTAGAAAATATTATATGGGACTTTGAGGTTGGTCCCAAATCTGATAACCGCCGACAGAGAGTGAGGAGTATGGGCGAGTGCGTACGATGCGGGACGTTCACCGATCTCCCCGCAGAAGGCGACTACCAGTACTGCGAGGACTGTCGCGAACGGTTCGCTGAGATTGAGACGAACGGTGTCGTTATCGAGCAGAGCGACGGTGGATACCACGTCTACGCGATGTCCGAGGCCGATATCGACGGCGGATGGGAGGATTCGCAGGTCGCCGCGCTTGCTCGCGGAAAGCATATCGCGGACGATCTCGGTGTTGCCGCGTTGTTCAAGTACGAGGAAACGGGATCCTGGTGGGTGCTCTCGGAGTATCTTCGTGCGCATCCCTCAATCCGAGGTGACGTAGTCGAACGTCTCGCCCGTGTTCCGGATAACGGAGACGAAAGCCTCCTTGATCGGCTCAAGTCCGTATTCCGGCCGTAACCGTCCCAAACGCTATACTGAGCCAATCCGATAATCCGCTATGGCGACACAGGAGTGGTTCTTCGAGCGTTGGGCTGGAACGATACTCCGATGGATAATGGCGTACATCTTTGTTTTCGGCGTGGTACTCACCCTCTCTGGAGTACTCTCGCTAAATATCGTTTCTCTTGTACAGGGGGTTATCCTACTGGCCCCTTACCTCATCATCCGATATCGAGACCCGGACAGCACGACGATCCCGTTCCGCGGCTACATTTCCTGACTACAACTGACGAACCGGGCCAAACGCTATACTCGCACGCTTCGAGACTGCGCCTATGGTGTCAATCGGATCGGTGATTCGCGCACTCCTCGTTCTGGCCTTCGCGGGGACAGCTCTTCAGGGCCAGTGGGTCTCGGCGGGCGTCGTCATCGTGATCCTCGGCGTCTGGTATGGCTGGAAGGGCTACAAACAGGGAGCGGAGGGAGCGGCGGAGTCAACCGAAGAGGAACCGACCTGACTACAACGCCTGATACCGCTTCCCGCGCCCCCTCCCGACACCTTCGATGAGGTCGTACTCCTCGAGGCGGTTCAGATAGCGGCGTCGGGTCGAGTCCGCGACGTGGTTCACCGATCTGCTCTCGTACTTCTCGCGGAGGTCGCCGGCCGAGATCTCGGGGTTCTCGAGAACGATATCGTAGAGAAGTCGCTTCTCAGTATCGAGCTCTCGAATCTTCCGCCGGCGAATGTCTTCGCGCGCGTCCTCCTGCGAGGCGTCGATCAGATCGACGGAAATAGGAGCCTCAGCATCGCCGGCGCGAATCGACTCGACTGCGGAGCGGAGGATCGCGATGGCGGCCCGCGCGTCGCCGGCGGCGAGGTCCGCGATGTACTCGATCTGCTCGTCGTGGATCACGCCGGACTCGAGGCCGTGCCGAACGCGCCCCTTCAGGATCGAGGTGAGCTCGACCGTCGAGTAGCGTGTGAGAGTGATCGTTCGGTGTGAGCTGAAGCGCGAGCGAATGGGTTCCTCAAACGCGGAGAAAAGAGCATGTTCGTCGACGCAGACCATGAGGAGCGTGAGGTTCGGGATGTCCGCGAGAGATGCGAGAACGCGGTACTCGGTTAGGATGTCGACCTCGTCGAGGATGGCGACGACCTGCCGGTCGGCGTCCTTGATTCGGTCGACGAAGCGAGCCGGGCCGTGGCCTTGTCGGCGGAGGTCGGCGGCGAGCCCAGCGCTCGTAGTGAGTTCGTAGAGCATCGAGGTCGGCGTTGAGTTCGTGATGCAGTTGACGTACGCCGTAGCGACGTCGAAGGCTTCGCGCTCGAGGAGGTTCACGGCGTACTGTGCAAGGACGGTCTTGCCCGTCCCGCTGGGGCCGAAGATGAAGCTGTGACGGCCACTCTCGCCGTCGACGATTGCGTCGAGTGACGTGGTCAGAGCATCTACTTCGCCCTCCCGATGATGCAACTCCCCCGGAACGAACTCAGGTTGGAGCGCCCGCGCGTCTGTGATCATGACGACGAGTTCGGCGGGTTCGTAAATAAAGTTCGGAGACTGATGGGAAGTCGAGAGGGAGGGCTGCATAAGCTTAATCGTGTAGGGATTAGGCGTCTCGCGGTCTGTCTCGTGACATGACGCGGTACAACGTCATGCCAACCGCATCGTCTGAACGGTACGACTGGAAGGTCGAAGCGAACGGACGAAAGACGAGCTCGCATCGGACGCAGGGGAACGCGATCTCGGCGGCCCGATCGCGGGCGGGTCCCGGTGACACGATCAAGGTCCACGGCTCTCACGGGCGAGTGCGAGACTCGTGGACGGTTGGGGCATGACTGCAACAGCGGACACGGCGGGGCGTTGTCTCTGCGGGAACCGAGAGACGCGGTGGGTCGACTCGATCGGGGCGCGCGTCTGCCGGCGCTGCTGGAACACGTACCAGTCGCACGCATCGAAGTAGCGCGAACCGGGTTTTGGTGTGAGAGCGAGGGGTCGCGCAGTGGAAACGGAGGGGATCCTCGATTTGAACACTCGCCGAGCGAGACCGTGTTCAAAATCGAGGCCGATCCATCGTGATGGCGCGGGCCGATCCCACTTCTGAGGCACGCTCCGATACCCCTTCATAAGTGCCACCCGAGTCAGTCACTCGCTAAGGTACGGTTTAGGAGGTGGATGTTCAAAATCGAGTATGGCCAAGAGCTTCCGGATGGACACGAGCGGAGACAAGGCTCACCGCGAGGATCTCCTCGAGGACGCGATGGACCGCTTCGACGAGAGCACGAAGTCGGGGGCGGTCGTCGCAGCACTCGACTTCTCGAGACAGATCGAGACCGCGCTCGAACGCGCGAGCGAGCATCCCGATATGACCGAGGAGCTCGCCGACGTCCTCTCGACGAGCCACTTCGAGGTCGTCCACGAGGTCGAACGCGATCTTCGGACGCCGAGAGACTGATAACCTTATTCTGGCCGCTTTATGGACGCTTACGCGTAAGTCTCTGGCAGGATGGGGGTCGAACCGACCGGCGCGTCTGCGGCGACCTCGCCGGGACCGATCTCGCTGGCGTTCGTGGTAGTCGTCGGCGTCGCCGCGGGGTGGATGATCTCGCGGTTCCTCGCGGGAGCACGCACGCGCGAGGAGTTCCTGACACCACCGAGGATCGTCGACGTGCTCGCGCGGCGGCTCGCGGACCGGTTCGGTGACCGACTCCTTGGCGACAGCGAGGACGACGATCTCGACCGGATCGTCGAGCAGGCCGTGGTCACGACCGGCGCTCTGATCGCGGGCTGGATCGTCGCGGTGCTGCTCGCGCGCGACTCAGTCGGGGTTATCCTCTCGACGCTCGCGCTCATCGTCCTCGGCTCCCTCCAGGTCGGCGAGGCGCTCGTCGCGCACGGGGCACGCCCATCGAACTAACTATGGTACTCACAGCATCCGACGTCGTCGAAGGTCGAATCGGCATCGCACTACTCCTCGGGTTCCTCGCGTTCGGAGTGATCGCGAACGTGATCGTCCAGCCGCCCGCGTCGATCCCGGCGGCGATGATGGCACTCGGTGGCGCAGTCGCCATCCTCCTGCAGAACACGCTCACCTACATCAGCCAGTGGGCAGAGGAGAGACGGTCGGAGACACCCGCAGACGCAGCGTAACCCTTCTGTCTTCTTTAGCGTCGATCGAGTGATGCGTCGAGTTGCATCTGTCCGAGGTACGCGGCGACGAGTGCGCGCGGGAGTTCGTCGACGTCGACGTGCCGGTAGCCGTCGTGACTGAAGAGCTCCTTGAGCGTCGACTCGCTGACGCGACCGAACCCGAATCCGACGACTGCCGTCCCGGCGACGCGGAGGTCGTCGACGAGTTCGGCGACGTCTTCGGACTTGCTCGGGCGGCCGTCGGTGATCACGAATACGACTCGGTCGCGGCCCTGCAGCGGTCGCATCAGCCGCGCGACGTCGCGGACTGCGGGGAGCATCGGCGTCCCGCCACTGGGTCTCGTCGCATCGAGGTGCGGCCAACGCCACGACTCATACGGCCCGGTGACGAGCGCACTCTGTCGCTTCCCCTGTGGGAACGCGGTGATGACGATGTCGTCGTCGACAGCGCTCGCGGCGAGGGCGAGCGCGCCGACTGCGGCCTTCGCCTCTGTCTCAGCGTTCTTCATCGATCCGCTCATGTCGAGCGCGATGCCGACGACGCGGTCGCCGGTGTCCCGCCGTTCGGAGCGTGACCAGAGATCGTCGAAGACGGTGTTATCTCCCGCAAGGAATCGGATCACGTTCGGGATGTCGGGGCGCTCGCCGACGCGATCGATGACGCGGATCTCCTCGGCGACGAGGCGCTTGAACTCGCGGACGACTTCGGTTGCCGTCCCGCCAGCTCGAAGCGCATCGCGGATGTCGCTCGCCGGAGCGCCACCGGTGTAGTTCTCCGCGCGCGCGTTGCGTGCACTCCGTCGGTCGGCGAGTCGAGTCGTTGCCTTGCCGCCGCGATGCTTGCCGCCGACCTCGGAGATCTCGCCGGAGAGGTCGTCAGGATCGAGGTCTTCACCGTGGCCGGGGTCGGCGGCAGCGCCCTCCTCTTCTTCTTCATCGTCGGGCGGCTCGACCTCGATGGAGCGGAGGTCGCCGAGTTCGACGCTTGCGCTCGTCTTCACTGGCTCGGGCACCCACTCACGGAGGCCGTCGCCCGCGACGCGCTCGCGCGCGGCGAGATGGTACTCCGTGCCGTCGTTGTCGACGACCAGGGCGCGGCGGCCGTCGGTCTCGCGGATATCGGAGAGAACACCGGAGATCGTGAGGGAGCTGGTGGTGAACGAGACGTCGGCCTCGTCGATGTAGCCGGCAGGGACGGCGGCGATGACGTCACCGACTTCGGTCACAGTCTGCCTCCGAAGTACCGTGTTGTAACTCCGATAGCGAAGATAGTCATGAGTGCTCCGACAGCTTCGACGAGATCGAGTAGCGAAAATCGTGGAACCGTCATGAGCGCAACGTATCCCGCGATGCCGTGGGGTTGTATAGTGAGCCACGTTACGGTCTGTGCCATCAAAATGAGGCCAGCGACGAGCAGCAGCGCGTTCGCAAACCCGAGGAAGAAGCCGTGACTAGATCGGTTCATCAGCGGAATACCTCGGGACGCTCTGACTCAATAACGTCGAGGAACCCACAGTGCGGGCAGATCGTGATGGCCCGATGGATCGTTCGACACCCGACCTCATTCGCCGCTCGAAGCCAAAGAGGTGAGGACACCAGTATGATGCCTCCGACATCGAAGAAGCTGATCATACCGACACCTCGTCGTTCCTGACCACAAGTTCATGCTCTGCCTGTTTCAGCGCGGAGTGGAGCTTCCCGGCGACGTCGCCGGCAGCCTCGCCGTAGACGGGCTTCACGATGGCGGACTGCATCGCCCGACCGACGGGATCGTCGAGGCCGCGCGCGTCGAACGCGCTCGCGGTCTGCGCCCACGATATCACGCCGGGGGTGGGGACCCCTCGCGTGATCCGCGGTTCGGACTCATCTTCAGCGGCGTCTCGAACAACGTTCGCAGCGTCGACCAAGACGCGTGCGTCCGCCGTGTCCATCGGTGTCTTGCCAGCGACGAGCTCCGCCTCGAGATCAGGCGAGTGCTGACCGAGGTACGGGAGCTCCCACTTCAGACCGAGCCGGCGCTCCTCGGCAGCGTCCAAACTCTCGGTCTCGTACTCGCTCCCTTCGTTCATCGTCGCCACCGTGATCAGGTCCTCGGCGCGGCCGGAGACGACCTCGTTGCCGCGGGGCTTGATCTTCACCTCGGCGCGGTGATCGAGCGCGGGGAACAGCGTTCCTTTGCTCCGCGCGGTCGCGCGCGTGACCTCGTCGATCAGGACGACGACCTCGCGGTCCCTCGAGGCGAGGAGCGCGCGGGTGAGCGGACCGTCCACCCACATGACGTCGCCGCCGACGATCTGGGGCGTGCCGAGCAACTCGGCACCGCGGAGCGCGTAGTTGCATTGGATCGTGATCATGGGCGCGCCGCGGTCGGCCGCGACGAACTCGGCGAGCGTCGTCTTCCCGCAGCCGGTCGGGCCGGTGATCTGGAAGCGTGGGAGCTGGCCGGTGGTCTCGCGCGCCTCCAGGACGGCCTCGATCTCGTCAAGCTCCTGGTCGGCCTGTTGGTAGTCCGCGACGTCGTCCTCGCTCGGAACGAACCGATCCCAGTCGTAGTCGCGCGAGCCGAGTATCGGCAGGTCCTCGACGTCGTCGACGGCGTCCTCGGCTGGGATCGTGTAGACGTAGCCGCCGCCGTCGCCGTGGTTCCACTGCCGGTCGAGTCGGACGTCGTCGTTCTCGACCCACTGCTTCAGCTTGCGGTTCGTGTTCGACGGCGACTTCCCGACGTGCTCCGCGATCTCGTTCTTCGTCCTGGCTCCGTTCTCGATTGCGCTGTGAACGTCGTCGAGTTTTAAGTGAGCGCTCACGCTGGTCGACCTCCGCGCGCGCTGCGCTTCGCCGTGGGTGCAACCCCGGTATCATGGTAATGCCATCGTTGCGACGGCTTCCCGCCGCGTATTCTAACACGCGTAATACTATCTGACCAATAGGGGGGGAGGGGGAGGGTCCCCTTCCGACATGGCATAGCACACTCACATAACATCGAGATCGAACCTCCGCTTGAGCAGGCTCTTGACTGTCTTACTCTCGTTCTCGGTGAGCCCGTAGTCCACCTTCAGGAGGTCGCGGTTGATGTACTGGCCGCCGGGCGAGTCCTCGAGGTAGGCGTCGAGCGCGTCGCGCTGCTCGACTTCGTCGACGACTTCCCGTGGAGCGTAGTCGTCTTCCTCCTCTTCGGGTGTGACGGACTCGCGGGCTCCCTCGTTCAGCGAGTCGGTGAACTCTTTCTTGGCTGGCTCGTACTGCTCACGGATCTCGTCGGATGGGAGACCGAAGGTGAGGCCCTTGTACTTCCGCTTCGTGCCATCCCAGCGCAATCTGGGATACCTGAAGTAGTTCTCGCCGGTGCGAGGGTTCGTCTTGATGTTCTTGTACTGTGCCCGGCTCCACTGCTCGTCGTGGTTGATGCGGACCATCTCGAAGTAGCCGTGGAGTCGGGAGCGGGCGACCGGGTCGAGCTTGTCCAGCTCCGGGAGCGTGAGAAGGGCGATCCGGTTCTGATGCCGCCACGTCTGGAGGACGTAGTTGAGGTGCTGATGGGCGTCATCGTACCAATCACGATGACTCGCACCGACGCCGGCCTCGTCGAGGACGATGACCGAGCCCTCGGGACGGTCCTCTTCGACGAGGGTGAAGAACTCCTCGAGGGTGAAGGCGACGTCGTCGATGGAGAAGTGCGGGTCGAGTGCCTCGGCGAGGCGGAGTGAGGCATAGCTCTTCCCTTTCCCAGTCTCGCCGACGACGACACCCATGAAGTTCTGGTTCCACTCGTGGACACGCCGCCAGATGACCTTCCGGAGGATCGCGGAGTTCCGGACTGGGTCCGGGATCTGGTCGGCGGTCGGTCGTTCGATCTGGCTCACTCGTCGGCCCTCCGTTCTGTGCGTGGGACTGCAAGGAAGACTACGCTCGCGGCGACCAGGCTCACGAAGAACCAGAGGAAGCGATCGAGGCCTTCAGGCGCGAAGACGAGTTCGGCTACGGAGAAGAAGCCGCCCCATGCTCCACCCAAGAACAAGAGATACCCCGTCCCGCCTGATAGGACCCGGATCACTCGTTGTCACCTCGTTTGCCGTCCGCAACGGTCCCACGCCCGCCACAGGTGTCACACTCAACGACGCCTGCGTGGACGAGTTCGTATCCGCTCCCCTCGCAGTCAGGGCACGCTGTTCGCTGTTTTGTTCCGCTCATGAGTCGGACTCACCCCGTTCGGCGTCCGCGTCGGCCGAACGGTCCTCAACGCGTCGACGCTGCTCCTCGGGGACGTCCTCGACGTCCACCTCGGTCTTTCCCTTAGCGCGGATTCGACCGTTCTCGCCCACTACTTCGTAGTCGTCAATGAGATACCAAACCCCCGTAATCGGACTCCGCGCGTAGTGTTCGGTTTCGCTCATGATCAGACTGGATCCTTCTCCCACTCTTCGGGGATGTCGCCTTCGGGGCCGAACCCGAGCTTACTCGCGGCCTCGTCGAGGACGGTGTGCACGCGGAGGGTGTGCTTCCGCGGGAGGAACTGCGGAAGATCGCGCGAGACAACCCTCTTACCTTCGAGCACGTCCTCGTAGACCTGCTCGTGCGTCGTCGTCCGCGAACGCCACGCTTGGAGCGACCGGAGGCCGTGCATCGTCCCATCGTCGTCAGGCTGCTCGGGAGCGAACTCGGGCCCCTGCTCGAGATCGTTGAGCGTGTCGAGCGCGGTCTCGGCGTCGAGACCGTAGTAGTCCATGAGTGCGTCGACGACGTTGTTTCGGTCAGAGCCGACGGGTCGGGGCATCAGCGCGATATCGCTCCAGTAGTGCGGGCGGTCGGGAAGATGCGGCTCAAGGCGAGAGTAGTACTCGATGACGCTCGCGAAGTACTCGGCGTCGGCGACCGATGAGTCGAGAGTGGCGTCGGGGACGAACGGGGCGAGTTCGGCGCGCTCGCGGTGTTTCGCGGCGCGCTCGTAGGCGTCGATGATCAACCGGTCGCTCGCGGTCGGCCCGTCGTCGTCTCTAGGCATCGTCCTCACCTCCGAAAGTGAAGGGCCGGATGAGGATGCCGTGCTCTCGAACCTCGATCTCCAGAAGCTCGCCCTTCTCAATCCCGTGGAAGGTCGCGGCGAACTGAGTGATGTTGACCTCGATGGAGTTCGTCGAGTTACCGTTCGCCTGTGCTTGTCGGGTCTTCGTGTCGCTGTGCACCTTCTCGCCGAGCACGTCCTCCGCCGCTCCGTGCTGGCGCGAGCCGGTTCGTGACATCACAGTCAATTATCGAGATACCGGCAAAAGGGGGTATCCTTAAGCTTAGTCCGTGGGTTGGCCGTCAGATTAATTTCCCCGACCTAAGCCTCAGGAGGGAGAGTGGGGGTGCATGGAGGGTCATCCATCCCCCCGCGCCACGCTCAACCGGCGGCGCGATCACAACGCAGAACAGATCGACGACCTCGAGGTCGAAGTCGAAGAAACCGACTCCCTCTCCTCGGAGCAGCAGGCCGGGATCGTCGCCGCCGGACAGGCGGCGATCACCGGTGGCGTGAACGAACTCCGCGAGAAAGTCGACGGTAGTCTGCAGGACTTCCGGACGATGGCGGACCTGCAGCGGCACGTCGCCGACACCTACGCCGAAAAGAAGTTCGAGGAGGTCGACGAGGAGCTCGGACTCGCCGAGACGCTCGGCGAAGACTCGGTGGCCTATGCGGCCATTGAGGGGACGTTCACGCGGATCGTCTCCGCGTCGGTCACACTCATCATCGGGATCTACATCTTTGCGCAGATCTCGTCGACGATGCCGACGCCGGAGAACAACCAGCTAGCCAACGCGACCTCGACGGTGACGTCGACGACTGGGTCGGCGTTCACGTTGGGGGCGGTCGCGGTGATCGTGCTCGTGGCGTCGGTGATCCTCGGTCTCGTCGGCGGCTTCGGTGGCCGCGGTCGCGCCCGGCGCTAACCACCCGACTACTAGACACTTCTTCGATGGAGGTGAAGAAACCTGAACCAGTCACTTAGCAAAGTCGTCACACTCGCGGTGATGCTGCTCGTCGGTCTGTTCGTCGTTAGTTCCATCTTTGGCTCGATCCCGGCGTCGTCGACGTCGACCGTCTCGAACGAGTCGATCTCGATGGCCGTCGGCAACACGACGACTGTCGACGAGACGTACGGATCGGCCTACCGCGAGAACGAGACGGTCACGGCCGGTGGAACGACCCTTAGCGAAGGGACTGACTACGAGTGGTACCCGTCGAATCAGTCGGTCTACTGGTACGGGACGACGAACGTCTCGGACGGCGGGACCGCGAGCATCACGTATAGTTTCGATCACAAACCTGAGACCGCCCGCCGCTCCATCGGGACGATCAGCTCGGCATTCTCTATCGGAGCCGTCGCGGTGATCACCCTGGTTGCGAGTGTTATTCTCGGCCTCGTCGGCGGGTTCGGTGGCAGTCGCGGGCGTCGGAGGTAGTCTCCGATGCTCGTGCTCGCGTACTTGGCCCTGCTGTTTAGCGCGCTCGCGTGCGCGAAATACGCGCTCGTCGACCGGCGGGCGACCCTGACGACGATGCCGGCGAGCATGGTGTTCTTCGCCGCGTTCTCGATCAGTTCGTTCGCCGTCGAGCCACTAACGGGAGGGGAGCCGCGGTCGATGGTCGGGCTCTTCGCGCTCGGACTCGGCGGGCTGCTGTTCATGCTCGCCATGACGATCCTCGAGGCGATTGGCTCACTCCCTGATCACCCGGTCGAACAGGTCTTCGAGATTGACAACCCCGCACGGAGCGGGCGAGAGAACCCACGGAGCGATGACTAACGATGCCTGACTCAAAACAACGACAAAGCGGAGCACAGACCCGGAACGACTGGTCGCCACAGACGTTCGATCATCAGTCGAGCGGGATGAACTACGATAGTCATCCGACGGGCGATCTCCTCTCGGCGCTCAACGAGTCGGGAGCGCCGACGGACGCGAAGCGTCTCTTCGGCTCGGAGCTGAACCAGGACCATATCCTCGGGAAGCTGAACGAGGACGAGCTCTGGTACCGTCGCTTCGAGCTCGAGATCAACCTCGACCTCCTGCTCGCCAGCGCACCGCCGGAGACATCGATCTGGCAGGGTCCCCGACGAGAAGAGGTCGACCTCGGTGGGAAGCCGTGGCCGTTCTCCGCGAGTGAACTGCACGAGGCGCGGGATACGCGCGACGCGGCGTACGCGCGAGCGACGCGGTCCCGCGACGGCTGGCAGCAGAAGCTCCTCGCGGAACAGCAGTCGGAGCGTCGGATCGTCGAAGAGCGAGACGAGGGTTCGGAAGGCCTCCTCAGCAAACTGGTGGGGTAAACTATGCGAGAGACCGATTCCACGGAGAAGGAACTGTTCCTGATCAGAATGGCACTCGGCCTTACGATGCTCCTCATCGGGGGCGCTCCGGCGTATCTCCTTCCGGATCCGACAGCTCCACAACTCCTATGGAGTCTGTACTGGATCCTCAGCGGTGCCGCGATTCTCTTCTTCGGCCGAATCCAAGCCGGGATCGAACGGATCAAGCGGTCTGTCGGCCGGTCATCAGGAGGTGACGTCTGATGGCTGGCTGGCTCACGATCATCCTGACGATCCTCTGGGAGCGGGTGATGCCGATCATCGGCGTCCTGTCGATTCTCGGAATCATGTTCATCATGCTGGGGGACAAGATTCCGGTCGGGTCGATCCGGGACAAACTCGGCCGTCGGCTCATCGGCCGTGGCTCCCGAATCCTCGGGAAGACGCTCATCCTGATCAAGGACGAGGACGGCCTTTGGACGCTGAAGCCGGCGACGTACGACAGCGACAACAACGGCTACTGGGTTCCGACGAGCGACGGCCGCGAGTTCTACGACGCGTCCGGCGTCGGCGGAGACCCCGGTGGATTCTACGGCGGGTCGGCGCTCGCGGTCGCGTACGACGGCCTCGGCAGTCTCTCGACGGTCGCCGGTGCGGAGGTCGGTCGTCAGGCCCGCATCAAGCGGAAGACGTACGCGGAGGACCTCGCGTCCATCGACTACGCGAAGTACAAGGCGGGCGAGACGAGTAAGGACCTCCTCGCCGGTGCAGGTGACGCGATCCGTCGTGCGCTCGTTAGCGGCGACGATGCTGCGACAGACGGCGGCGTGACGGTGGTCGAGGACGACGAGACGACAGTCGTTGGGGAGTGGGAGACCCTCCTGCCAACGCGGAAGGTCGTTGACCTCCGTGACACGCTCGACAACGCGCCGTTCCAGGTGCGCCCCCAGCAGTTCCACCGCGTCGCGGAGAACGCGAAGAAGGGACAGCAGGGCTTCGCATCGCTGGGCCCGCTCGGTCAGGCGGGCATCATCATGAGCGCGTTCATCCTCGGTGCCATCGCGTGCTACGTCGGTTTCTCCGCGACTGGCGGTGGCGGCGGTGGAGCAGGGATCTCGATCCCGATGGGGATGCTGTCGACGGGGGTGCTCGGGTAGATGAGCCGCTCTTCCGGTTCGTCGTCGTCCTCTGCTGGGTCTGAGTCGACGGCCTCGCCGAAGGAGTCTTCGGGATCGACTGGCTCGTCGGGATCGTCGGGGGCGTCGGATAGTGGATCGTCGTTGGACTCCAGTTCGAGGTCGCCGGTAGAGCAGTGGGATTCCGATGGGAATGGGCAGATCGGGCTTGATGAGGTTAGTGCTGCGGGGGATGCGTTTGCGCGGGGGGAGATC